>PKTW01000062.1 GCA_002868955.1 Desulfobulbaceae bacterium | reverse complement strand
CAATGTGCTTGCGGGCCTCGGGCGCATCGTAATGCTTGCCGTTCCTGATAAAGGTGCATCCCGACTGTTCAACAAAAAGGAGCAGGGATGCTATTTCTTCAGTTGTCCCGGCAAAACAGGAAGTGTGGAAAGAGAGTATCATGAGCAGGGAAAAAAGACCTGCTGCAGTCCGGCGCAGTATCATGGGCAAAATTTCCTGCAAACAATTACGCATCATCAGCCAGCCTGAAGGTTACCAGCATGGGATTATGGTCTGAGGTCCTCACCTTTTCCGTCAATGCCTCAAGAGGCACAAGCTTCCTGTAGAAAATATGATCAACCCTCTGCCCCATGAAAGTTGCCCGGTGGTCTGTGTCAAAAACAACTTCCTGTGCACCGAGTTCCTGTATGATATCGGCAAGGATTTTCATACGTTCAGTATTCCAGGAATTAAAATCCCCTGTGATAATTAACGGTCCCCGGTGCTGCGAGATCACCTCTGCTGTTTTTTTCAGTTGCGCACGATAGTCTGAGGGATCAAGCGAGAAGTTAATCATGTGAATATTTGCAATGACAAGATACTCATCGGTGCCTGAAAGAGGATAACGGGTGATCAGGACAGTTTTGGGGATACCGCTGAGCGGTTCGGGCGCCCTGAACGAACATAAAAAATCAGGTTTGATTCTGGAGGCGGTCAGCACTCCGGCATAGATATCATTATAGGCAAATGCCGTGGCAATATCCCAGTTATACTGCTTTTTGTTGAGCAGGTCCTGCAGGTCGTCAGTCAGGTATCCTTCCTGCAGCAAAACAAGATCACTAAGGCTGCTCAGCCGTTCAAGATCTTCCTGCCAGATTTTATTGCTTCCCTTGTAGCTGTTCCAGTTCAGCACTCTGAAACCACGGGAGTTCAGCCCCCCAATCTGTTGTGCTGCCGCAGGGGTATTGTACGCCAGGATGCTGTCTTCCGAGAAGCACTCCGTATTACTCGCGCCCGGCCCGTTGTAATTCCCAGCCGTGCCATGCTGCCCGGGTATTCTGACACAAGCGGCCAGGAGCAGCCCGATTGCAATAATGTGTAAAAGAGTATTTTTTGCCATAATCAATCAAATAATCTAAGAGCTTCTACCGGGTAAGTAAAGGAGGAGAAGTTTCCGTCCCCTGTTCAAAGTTCATTTCACAATTCACTAGCTTTTACTCTTTCCCCCCGAATCCTTGGCCCCTATCTTCCAGAAACTCCTTCTTCTTTGCCAGCGGAAGTTTTTTTAATTGGTACTCTAATTTGGCAGCAGATGACCGTGAGCAGACCTGTTCTGCATAGACCAGCTTTACCGGTCTTCGGGATCTCGTGTACCTGGCCCCGTCCTTTTCGGAATTATGCGCTTCGACCCGCTTTTCAAGGTTGTTGGTGATCCCTGTATACAACGTCCCGTCACTGCAGCGGACCATGTAAACATGCCAGATGTCGTTCTCAGGCTCTTCGCTTTGTGCCACGGCCCCTGCGCCTTTTCTCCTTTCCATTTACAGCTGCGACTCGATCGGGAGCAGACCCATGAATCCCAAACCCAGGCGTCGCCAGAATCCGGTATACGGATCAACAGTATAGACTCGTTCCTCCCCGTTTTCATAGCCGTGCCAGAGCAGGTTTCTGCGGCCGTCCTCCGATATCTGCAGTTCTAGGCGGAATGCTGACCGTGCAATATTCTCATCGAATTTCTCTGCCATATAGCAGGCAATTTCCGGGGATGTTATCACAACCCCGATCTCTGTGTTTTCATAGACCGAACGGGGGTCAAGGTTGAGAGAACCGATGAATACCCACTTGCGGTCAAAAACAAATGTTTTTGCATGCAGGCTTGCCTTGGATGAGCCCTCCTTCCCTTTTTTCTCCTTGCGTTCTTCCCGGCTGACCTTCTTGTTCAGTTCATAAAGTTCAATGCCGGCCTGCAACAGATCCTTGCGGTACCTGGCATAACCGGCATGCACAACTCCAACGTCTGTGGAGGCCAGGGAGTTGGTCAGGATGCGCACCTTGACTCCGCTTTCCTGAAGTTTTACAAGGGATGCCATACCCTCTTTACCCGGGACAAAATACGGGGAAAGAATGATTATTTCTTTCTCAATCCCTTCCCAGTAAGGTTTGAATTGTTCTGTCAGGTGGAGTTCCGATTGGTCCCGTGCACTGATAATTTTTTCAGGGTTATCGAAGATGGCTTCTGCTTCGCCCCAGAGCATCTCAACCTGTTGCTGCCTGATCTTGTTTGCCAGGTCAGAATTGCGCAGGGCCTTGTGGTATTCTCCATCATATTGTCGGCTTATGAATTCCTGCAGTTCCCGGGTTTTTTCCTGGATTTCATCGGGTGTGGGCGGCCTGGCTATCAGAATGTTGAGCGGGTACACCACTTCACTGTTCCAATAAGCATCAAACGATGCGGAAACATCATTGACCACGGGACCTATGAGCAGGACATCAAGGTCTGCAAAGGCAATGTCCGGGTCAGCTTCAAAATATTCATTGCCTATGTTGCGGCCCCCCAGGATCGTTGCCTGGTTGTCCACAGTAAAAGATTTGTTGTGCATACGCCGCGTCACCGAGCCCAGCCGGGTAACGAACTGTGAGAGTCGGCCGGTATTGCGGCTGAATGGATTGAAGATCCGCACTTCAATATTGGGATGGCTGTCTAAAACCGAACCGCCAAGGTCGCGGCCTGCAAGGCCCATGTCATCGACAAGCAGCCGCACCCTGACACCCCGGTCAGCAGCTTTGAGGAGCTGATATGTCATCAGTTTTCCGGTAAGGTCATTATGATACAGGTAATACTGCAGATCAATGCTGCGCTCAGCTCCTTCAGCCAGGAGCGCTCTGGCCACAAAGGCATCCAGGCCGTTTTCCAGTAAGAAAAATCCTGACTTGCCGGGATGGGCAAGTCTTTCATCAAGACGAACTTTCCCCCAGAGGGTATTGCTGGTATCGGTTGCAGTATAGGCATTGGATACAGGCCGATCGACATTCTCAGGCAGGGTGGCGCAGCCGGAGTTGAGCACCAGACCAAGCATAGAAGCAAAAGTAATAATCTTGCTAAGGTGGGACATTAAATCCTCTTTTGGGAAAATTTTTACTTCATTTCAGGAAACGTTACAGGACTGTTTAACTACTTTACCATTTTGCGGATATTTTCCCCTCTGAATTTCAGAAAAAATAAAAGGATATTTTGCTGCGTTGTCAACCATCTCATTGATGATGCTTTGATTGGTGCGTCCGTTAGATTTTCTGCGGGATAGCGGGAGCCGGCCGGGATTTTGCCCGGGTTGCCTTTCCCCGGAGGCCTCCCTGGTCGTCAAACCAGAGCGGATCAATGCAGATGATGCGGTTCCAGCCCCGGGCGCCGCTTTTCTGCTGATGGTATACCAGCCATAACTGTCCATCGGGGGTTTTTGTGACGCTGCCGTGTCCCGGGCCAAAGATACCGCCGCCCTTCTTGATAATGGGATTATTGCCGGATTTGCTGAAGGGGCCGAGGGGGCTTTTCGCAGTTGCATAGCCGATGGCGTAATCCCGGGTATCGGCGCCGCTGGCTGAATAGAGCAGATAATAGAGACCGCGGTGCTTCAGCATCCAGGGGGCTTCGGTCAGGGCGGTGTGTTTCTTTTCCCAGGGATCGGTTGCCTGGATGATCAGGACAGGGTCGCCCTTCTTCTGCACCGGGGAAGCCATGGGCTGAACATGGATTCTGAACCCCGGATACTCTACATAGTAGAGATAGTATCTCCCATCTTCATCGACAAACATGTGCGCGTCAATCCCATTTTCAATCAATGTCCCATGGTCTTGGAATACTCCGTCGGGCCGGTCGGATATGGCTGCACCGATGCGCCCGTTTACCGTGTAGTAAAGGTAAAACTTTCCGTCCCTCTCATTATAAAAAACATCGGGCGCCCAGACACCCGGCTCGGAAGTCTGAAATACCCTGGGCCCCTTATTCCAGTTGACCAGGTCGCCGGATATATAGACATCGTAACCGTGGTTGTCACCGGTCGGATACAGGTAGTATTTTCCAGCATGGAATAATACGGCTGGGTCCCCAATGCCGAGCACGCCTGAAAAATTATCGGGCTTCTCCCGTTGTATGATAAAGGTCTCGACCAAGACCGGATTTGTATAGGTTTTCACAACCTTTGCCCCTGTTGCGGAGAGAATCATGACCCACAGCAGGCTGAGCATGCCGGTGCCCATGAAAATATAGAGAATGTTTCTTTTGCGCATTATTTAGACCATAGAGAAAAAATCAGGATAATAATTAAGGGGGGCAATTCTTTACTCCAGCATTCTTGTCTTGCCCAGGTAATTGGCCTGATAGTATTTGCCGCACCGAACATCCAGACAGGTCAACCATTGTCCGCCGTAGAGATAGGTATCGATACAGACTGCATGACCAATATCTGTGGGCAGGCCAGAGACCTGGGGTGTATGTGCACAGATTACTTTCTTACCTGACCTGTGCGGTTTTTGTGATATGTGAAACCGGGCCCAGCGCACTTCATGTGGTGATTGTTCCGCCAGTTCCAGGTCAGGATCGAGTTGGCCGTGGACGAAAATGTAATCGTCTATTTCGTACCAATCAATACAATTTTCAAAGAAATCCCAATGGACCTGAGGGATCAACGCACATGCCGCTGCATGAAATTCCCCTGTTCGGGTGGTGCTGAAGCTTTTCCAGAACATATCTATCAGCCACCTTTCATCGCCCTGGCAGTAAGACCTGAGGGTGGACAAGCCGCCATTGGCCCACCAGGTGAGAGTTGCGGTATAATTATTTTTCCGCCATTCTGAAAACCCTTTTCCTGATATTGGCTTGCCAGACTGGCAGCGCTGTGTTCATCCTTTCAGTTGCAGTAGAATATTATATCCTGATCCTTGGAAAGCTCTCCAAGCAGCGCCTGCAGGGCAGAAAGAGAGATTGCCCCTTCAAGTTGATAGCGGGCGAATTTAGCATCATCTGCATAAGCACAGACCAGCAGTGCCTGGCCGCCCAACACCTTTTGCCGGGTCTCTTCCTGTGAGATACGAATTGCTTCAGACATGGTTACCTCTATATCCAATCATAAAGGGCTCAAGACTCTGTTTCAGGTTCTTGCAATAGTTTTTTGAGATTCGTGAAAGGGGTGTGGGTGGTGGTTGGTTTTTTTTCGTTGTCCACTTCTTGAGTCGGCAGCCATTCAGCGTCCAGGAGCCGGGAGTGCTCGTTGTCGTGGCAGTAGATGCACAAGAGCTCCCAGTTGCTGCCGTCAGGCGGATTATTCCTATAATTATGGTCTTTGTGATGCACCGTCAGCTCGCGCAGTTTTTTGCCGGAAAAATCACGGCCGCATTTTGCGCAGACCCATGGGAGGATCTTAAGCGCCTGTTCTCTGTACTCAATTTTTTTCATATTTTCCACCGCCGCAGAGTCGGGAATTGAATACTCAAGGGGGTAAGTCACCTTTCGGCTTTTGTGGTCTCCCAGTTTTGCTAAAAGCTTGGCAGCGTGAAATGGCCTTTAAGTTTTTTTCCTAGAAACCAGGAAAGTTTTTCTCCCCCCTCAGCACTCAGTTCTCAGCTATTTTTTCCTCGCCCCCTCGAACCCTTGTTCTTTACCCTTTCCCGCACTTGCCATTCTCGATAACCGGGAAGCCGGCCAGGTTGAAACTTGCGCCGCAGCCGCAGGTAGTGCCGGCATTTGCATTGGTGAACTGCAAACCGCCGCCAATCAGGTCATCAGAGAAGTCTATGGTCAGGCCGTCCAGGTACTGGCTGCTTTCCGGGTTAGATACGATGCGGATATCTCCACTCTGCAGGATCACACTCTCGCCTTCCTTCATCTCCCGGCTAATGTCGGCATCATAGGTCAAACCCGCACAGCCGCCTTCACTAACGGCAACACGCAAAAACTGACCCGGCTCCAGCTTGTTTTCCAGCATCTTCCGGGCTTTTTCCTGAATGATAATTTTCATGATAAGAACCTCTATAAAAAGATTTATTCTGTCATTGTATTCTTATACATATCGTCAGGAAGATGGGAAATGTCAAGTGCCGGCATGGAGAACAACTTCAGGCAAAAGAACCAGGCAGGACGTGCATCCCCTGCATTTGCATTATTAAGCAATAACAAGAAGTGCTGTATACCCTGATTTTACAGGTGTGATATTTGTTAATTGGGAAATATTATATTAGTATAAAAATAAATCGGTTCACTCTTTCCAGCATCATTAGCGGAGAAATTATGGGAAAAATGACATTTCAGGAAAATCTGTTGCGCAAAATGGAGCTTGAAAGGCTCGCCTTCCGGGTTATCGCATCCTTCGGGAGTGAGCAGGTACGACATCCTGTTGACAAAGAGGCCATGCGGAGCCTTCTGGAGTTGAGCCCTTACCGGTATCAGCAGGAACGCGACCTCGATCTCTATGTCAAACCGGGCGAGGGAGGGCTGAAAATGATCCTGGTCCTGGACAACGAACTGCCCATTTTTCGATCCACCGTAAAGGATGTGGTCACGCGCAGAAGCCCGAGGACCCTTGAAATGTGGAAGATCAGCACCATTCGTCACATCCTGGTCGATTCCGATATCAAGATCAGCACCAGGAAAGATTCCGTTGCAACGGTGCTGAAGGATGCGGTTGCAAAGCTTGATCTGACTTACACTGATAAGGATATTGAAGACCTGGCCCGGGAAGGCATGGCGTGGCTGGCCGGAAAAGAAGCCCAAGGAGTTGGAAAAACACTGGCGCTGTTTGCAGAATTGCTGGGGTATAGCAAACCGCCGGATTATTTCGGGCTGGATGAAACAATATGTTATGGGGTTACAACCCCTGGAAAGGGAAAGGACAAGGTCTTCGGGCCCATGGTCCTGTACCGTCCTGCTGCCAACACCCTGGCCTGGATTGACAAATCGTTTTCCCGATCCGACCGTGTGCAGATGGAATACCTCAGTTTGGCCGCAACCGGCAAAACATCCATTCCTGTTTCAGGAGATGCGGTCTTTCAAATGCTGCAGGCAAATGTATTGGAGCAACCCGGACGTGTTGTCCCCGTTTGAAGGAAGTATAAAATATATTTGAGCCCTTTTACTTCCGCAGGGACGCGGCCATGGCATTTTTCGCCACAAAGGGCTGTACAACATGGAGTGACCCGGGCGGCACCAGTTCTTTTATGGAGCGGTGGTCTTCAGAAGACAGCAGGGGCTTGACATCGGTGGTCCGGAAAAGATGGTCAACGCCGCTTGCTGCGATGAGGGAGATCGACAGGCGGATCTGGGGAGCATGGGAGACCGTGCCGGTCAGTTCCGGTAACCGGGACAGAGGTGCCTTTATATCCATGGCGATGAAATCAACATAATTTCCATCAAGCAGCGCTTTGATAACCCCCGGCCGGCTGCCGTTGGTGTCGAGCTTGACAGCAAAGCCCATGTCTTTTACTTGTCTGCAGAACCCGGCAAGATCGCTCTGCAGAGAGGGTTCGCCGCCGCTTATCACCACTCCGTCCAGAAGTTTCTGCCGTTTCTGCAAAAAGCTCCAAACATCGTGTTCTGCGATCCTGGCGTCTGCATCCATGGGCAGCAGACTGCCATTGTGGCAGAAAGGACAGTGAAAATTGCACCCCTGGGTAAAGACTATGGCTGCCATACGGCCGGGGAAATCACTGGCCGTCACCGGCTGCAGTCCGCCGATTTTCACTGCTTTTATCCCTCAACCCGATAATGGCTGCGGGCGGCAAATTCTGCCTGTTTGCCCTTGTTCCACTGGTCCACCGGCCGCATATACCCGACAACCCGGGAATAGACCTCTGTCTTTTCGTTGCAGGTCGGGCACATGTCTACTTCACCCCGCAGATAGCCGTGGCTTGGACAGATGGCAAAAGAAGGGGTCACCGTGAAGTAAGGCAGACGGAAATTGCTGCATACCGTTTTGACAAATGACCTTACAGCTGTGGGATCGGCCGCAGCTTCACCCATAAAGGCGTGCAGCACTGTGCCGCCGGTGTATTTCGTCTGCAGTTCATCCTGCAGGGCCAGCACTTCAAAAATGTCATCAGTATAATTCACCGGCAGTTGGGTTGAGTTCGCGTAGATGGGCGTCCCGTCGTCCGGGCAGGTGAGCGTCGATTGCATATCCGGAAACCGTTTGGCATCAAGGGAGGCCAGCCTGAACCCGGTACCTTCGGCCGGGGTCGCCTCCAGGTTGTAATGGTTGCCGGTTTCCTCCTGGAAGCGGGCCAGGGTGTCGCGCATATGGTCAAGCACCCGGCCGGCGAAGTCGCGGCCGGACTCGCTGCCAATATCATATCCCAGCAGGTTGAGACAGGCCTCGTTGCCGCCGATTAGGCCGATGGTCGAAAAGTGATTCTCCCAGAAAGTGTTGAACCGTTTTTTAACATCGCGCAGGTAGAAGCTGGTATAGGGATAGAGCCCTTTGGCGGTAAACTGCTCGAGCACCTTGCGCTTGGTTTCCAGGCTGGTACGGGCAATTTCCATGAGCCCGTCTAAGCGCTGGAAAAAATCCTCTTCGCTCTCGGCCTGAAAGCCGATCGCCGCCAGGTTTATGGTCACAACCCCGATAGAGCCGGTCAGGGGATTGGCACCGAACAGGCCGCCGCCCCGTTTTTCCAGGTGGCGGGTGTCCAGGCGCAGCCTGCAGCACATGGAGCGTGCGTCATCCGGGCTCAGGTCGGAATTGACAAAGTTGGAAAAGTAGGGGAGGCCGTACTTGGCCGTCACCTCCCAGAGGCGTTCCAGGCCGGGGGCCTCCCAGTCGAACTCTGGTGTAATGTTGTAGGTGGGGATGGGAAAGGTGAAAACCCTGCCCTTGGCATCTCCTTCGCTCATGACCTCCAAAAAGGCCTGGTTGAGCAGATTCATCTCTTCCTGGAAATCGGAGTACAATTCTTCCTGAGGCTTGCCGCCGATAATTACCGGCTGGTCCCGCAGGGCCTTGGGGGGCTGGAGGTCCATGGTCAGGTTGGTGAACGGTGTTTGAAAGCCGACCCTGGTGGCAACGTTGAGGTTGAAGACAAACTCCTGCAGGGCCTGCTTGACCTCCCGGCCGGAGAGCTTATCATAGCGGATAAAGGGGGCCAGCAGGGTATCGAAGCTGGAAAAGGCCTGGGCGCCGGCCGCCTCCCCCTGCAGGGTGTAAAAAAAATTCACTACCTGGCCGAGAGCGCTTCTGAAGTGTTTTGACGGGCTGCTTTCCGCCTTGCCCCGGGCGCCCTTAAAGCCGGTGCGCAGGAGGTCCTGCAGGTCCCAGCCAACGCAGTATACCGACAGCAGGCCAAGATCGTGGATATGCAGGTCGCCGTTCTGATGGGCCCGGCGCACCTCCTGTGTATAGATCTTGTTGAGCCAATAGGTTTTGCTCACCTCGCTGGAAATATAGTTATTCAGCCCCTGCAGGGAGTAGGACATATTCGAGTTTTCCTGGACCTTCCAGTCCAGCCGCTCAAGATAGTTTTCAATGAGGTCGAGGTCGGCCTTGGCCACCATCTCGCGGATCCGTGCATGCTGATCGCGATAGAGGATATACGCCTTGGCCGTTTTTTTGTACGGTGAGGCAAGCAGAACCTCCTCCACCAGGTCCTGGAGTTCCTCCACTGCCGGGGGACCGTCAAACATGACTTGGGCCGTGGTCAGCACCCGGATCGTCAAGCGACGGGCCTCGGCCTCGTCAAATTCACCTGCCGCCCGCCCGGCTTTTAAAATGGCATTGGTAATCTTGGCGGCATTAAAAGTTTCAAGACGCTGATCGCGTTTTCGGATAGTGGCAAAAAGTTGGTCCGGTCCAGTTGCTGGCTGGGGAGTTTGTTCGGGCATTCTTTTCTCCTTTTCTCGCAGGGTAAAAAATTATGGTTTGACAGCCTTGTAAAAAACACACACCGGGCAGGAATTGAGCCCGGAATATATTGATTTTGTCAGGCCCCGCTGATGAATGCGAAATTTTTAACGCTAGCATCAAATTTTGGGGTCGGCAGGTCTTCGGACGAACAGGCGCCGGGTTGCTACTGGTCAAAGCTTGCCGGTCACAAAAAATGACCGGTGCTTATGGTGGCGTTCGTTCCTGATTGCCGCTGCGGGACTGGTCATGGGGTGCCGCGGATTCTCTTTTGTTCCACTACAGCTGGAGCTATTGTAGAACAATGCACACTACCATATACAGTGTACTATTATTCTGTCAATACTAAATGTTGTGTTTTTTTGCCCGAATTAAGCAAATAGAAAATTAGGACGGGAATTCATGCTTTTACTATGAATTTTGGCTCTCTTTAAACATAAATCTGTCTCCTTTTTCTGTTGGTACACTTTTTTACCTCGTGTCACGTCCTAAAATAGTTTACACATTTTTATGCTGCATGCCTCATGCTCGGGGTGTCATAATTGAGAGATTCATGCCAGCGTTCATTGTTGTATAT
>PKTW01000123.1 GCA_002868955.1 Desulfobulbaceae bacterium | reverse complement strand
GAAAGTCCGTGGCAATCCGGGCAAATACCCGGCCTGTGTCGAAGTATGCCCGGTGGGTGCCAGAAAATTCGGCAACCTCCTGGACCCGAAAAGCGAGATACGCTATCTTATCGAAAACAAAAGAGTTTTTCGCCTCAAGGAAGAGCTGAACACCTCACCTAAATTCTATTACTTTTTCGCTACCTGACAAACGGCCAGTGGGGGATTTGCATATGTATCCAGTCAAAAATTTCTTTATCGTTCTCAAGCAGGTAACCGTTGGCAGCAAATATTATTATGCCTGGCTCGCCTTTCTCGGCCTGCTCATGTTCATCGGTGCCGTTTCTTACGGCGCTCAGCTTCAGAATGGACTTATTGTCACCGCCATGCGGGACGAGGTTTCCTGGGGTTTTTATATTTCAAACTTCACCTTTCTTGTCGGCTTGGCAGCGGCAGCCGTCCTCCTTGTTGTGCCCGCCTATATCTATAACTTCAAGCCGATCAAGGAGATCGTCCTTTTTGGTGAACTCCTTGCCGTCGCGGCAATCACCATGTGCATCATGTTTGTTGTCGTTGATATGGGCAGGATTGACCGGTTGTGGCATGTCATACCCTTTGTCGGCAAGATGAATTTTCCCTCTTCCCTCCTGGCCTGGGATATTATAGTGCTGAACGGCTACCTGGCAATAAACCTCTTTATTTCATTTTATGCCCTCTATCAGATGGCGCATAACCGGGAATACAGCCTGCAGATCATCAAGCCCCTTATAATCCTTTCCATTCCCTGGGCAGTCAGTATCCATACCGTTACAGCCTTCCTGTTTAACGGCCTTCATGCCAGGCCCTTCTGGAATGCCTCCATTCTTGCCCCGCGTTTTCTGGCCTCGGCCTTCTGCTCCGGGCCCGCAGTAATGATGCTCATCTTTCAAATCGTGCGCAAGGTTTCAAAAATTGAGATTGACAACAAGGCAATCTTCAAGATTGCCGAACTGGTTGCCTATGCCATGGGCATCAATCTTTTCCTGCTGGCGGCAGAATTTTTCAAGGAATTCTATTCAGGCTCCATCCACCTTGCGCCCATGAAGTATCTCTACTTCGGACTGCACGGCCATAATGCCCTGGTGCCCTGGATGTGGACCGCCATGATTTTTAACATCACGGCCTTCTTTCTTTTCCTACGGCCTCGGACCAGGGAGAATCTGCTCACCCTCAATATCGCCTGCGTCCTGATAATCATCGGTGTGTATATTGAAAAAGGCATGGGGCTTTCGATCCCGGGTTTCGTCCCCGGTACGTTAGGCGAAATCTATGAATACGCTCCCACCTTTATCGAAAAAGCCGTCACTATAGGGATCTGGGCCACCGGCGCCCTCATCTATACCCTGCTGATGAAATTCGCCATTCCTATCTACACCGGTGAACTGCGGTTTTACAGTAAGGAACCAGGACTGTAAAAAAACCGGCCGCAGTTTCTCTGAAAAAAACCTGCGCCCCCCTGCCTTTTTCTTTTCATAGCAGGCCTCCCCTTTTTTTATTTTTCCCGGATAATAAAACTTATCTTCTTTCCCTGCTGGAGAAGCATCTGTTTTAACGTGCCAATGCAAGGATTGACCGGTGAACTTAGTAGACTGGGTATGTTGAATCAGGTTGCAAAGAAAATAACAAATTTTCAATTATAACAATTAGTTATTCTCTCATGCAATATGTTGGTCTCGCATGAAGACACGGAGCCCAAAACAGCTTGTACTAAAAAAATGGGCACAATTAAAATTTAACGAGATATACGCCTGAAAAACTTGGTCACGTTACTGAATACATTTTCATTTTTTTTATTGAAATTATTTGATGTGGTGGTATAGGTATAATTACGTAAATGTTTTTAAATAACTGGATATTTCCAGCCTGAATCGGATGCTCCAGTCAACAATCGCCGATTTTCACCAGATAGTAACTCTAACATATCTATTTGACTGGGAAAATCGAGCGCAGGTTTGAAACAGACTGGTTCTGCAACGGACCAGACATATTTTTTAAATGAAGAATATATAAACAAAGGAGGTGTAAAGAAAAAAGAGCTAAGCTGTAATGAATGAAAGTAGCAGCACCTTAAAACAATTTCAGCAGAGGAGAAATATGTTATGGGTAAATTGTTAATTCGTAAATGGGGTTCTTTTTTTCTTGTTCTAATGCTCGCTGCATCGGTGAGCATGCTTACAGGCTGTGATGGTGATGACGGCGCTCCCGGCGCCCAGGGCCCTCCCGGTCCTCCAGGTGCTGATGCTCCGGGGGCAGACGCCGGTGAAAGCTGTAACGTCTGTCATGGTGTAGACGCATTTGTTGATGTTGCCGTAGCGCATCCAATGCTCGAAAAACCGACTGTATCAGATATTGAGGTCAGCAGGGCTGGAGATATTCTGACCGTAACTTTTACTGTTACTGATCCTGATGGCGACCCCGTGGAAGGCATAGGCCTTGTTGCTCCCAGTGGTAGCAGCGATCTCCGTGTTTACATGGCTGACATCGTACCGGCTGGCACCCCGACTGTAAACGTTCCTCAGGGTACCTGGGAAACTGACTACTTCGAGTTGTGGGCTGAGGAGCGGGGAGACGGCTCAGGTGGCTCAGTACTTGAAACTGCTCCGGGTGAATACTCTTTCACAATGGGTACACCCATAACTGCAATAGGCGGCCCCAATGCTCCTGAAGGGAACCTGGCCCATACACAGCGGGTTTATGTCAGAGCCGACCCCCGTGATTTTGGAGTCTTGAACCGTACCATGGGCGTAGCAGATTTCATCATACCTGCTGACCTTGGCACTACAGGCGTACTCGTGCAAGAGGATGCAGCCACAAGTACTTATATTAGCCGTACGGTTGTTGCTCCTTCAGCCTGTACGCAATGTCATGGTGACCCGCTGGAGCGAGCTGCTCACGGTGGCGGCTACCAGAGCCCGCAAGTCTGCCTCTTCTGCCACAGCCCAATCGGCTCATTTGATGAAGACGGCACACCCATCGGTGACTTAATGCAGGCTGAAGGATTCTGGCTGGCTAATTTGATTCACGCTATCCATCAAGAGTCGCCGGATATGACCTCGGTTGACTTTTCGGAAGTTACCTATCCCAGGCATCCATCAGACTGTGGAGTCTGCCACTTTGATGACGGCCAGGATGCCTATACTGCGTGGACCAATCCGAAAGTGGAAACCTGCGGTACCTGCCATATTAGTGAAGGTGCACAAGCTCATTTGACGGCAGCGGCTGGCTCAAATTGCCTTATCTGTCACAACGGTACTATTGCCCCTGACGTTGAAGGTGCTCATGCGGTAACGACATTGAAAAACGATCCGGCTTCTGGATGGGAGGATCATGTGGATGAGGAAGTAACCAACGTACAAACCTACACGGCTGCCCTTGACCTGACCCCACCGGCCAATGGCACTCACTATGTAGCTGGTGAGGAAATTTTGGTTACGGTTACCACATCAAATCTGGCTGCTGGCGATTACAACATTGAGGGTGGTACTAGTAGGGCAAATGTTTACGTCTATGGACCGCGTGCTAACCCTGTACCAATCTTAACTCCTGGATCAACGACAGATCCTGCCTTTGATCCTGCAACTGATACCGCGGATCAGGGTCGCTCTATGCTCATTGATGATGCTGCCGACGATGCCCAGATCTTGACTGATGCGGCTGGATTTAAATATGAGCTGCAGGCAATTCCTGATGATCTTGCAGCAGGCACATACATGGTAATGGCTTATGTTACGACGGATGTAGCTGATTGTTCGGCGGTGTACCGTGGTAGCGTTTGTATAGACGGCTGGGTGTATACCACCTTCCAGGTTGGGACTGCTACCGAAGAGCCCAAAGTCTCTGGTGATTGCTCTGGTTGCCATGATCCACAGGATTGGACTAGCTTCTATCACCGCAGTTACTTTGGTACTGACGGTTGTATCGCCTGCCACGATCAATCAGGCAACAACGCCAATTATCTCTCCAACCGGGTCCATGCCGTTCATGCTGCATGTCCAGACTGCGATCTGGCAAATGATCCTGAGGACCCAATGCATTGGGATGAGGTTACCTTCCCAAGGAATGCTTATGCCTGTGAAGCATGTCACGACTCAGGCAATACAAGCTACCTTGCCGATCCGGTACCGGTCCTATGGGGTGCTCCCTGTATTGGCTGTCATGGTGCTGTCTCAGGTGCTAGAAGTCATATGATTCAGAATGGTTCTGAATTTCCTGAAGAATAATAATATGAAGGTGTAAATACCCTCATAAAACCTTTAACCAAAAGGGGCGGGCCGGAAAGCCCGCCCCTTTTTTTATGCCTAACATCAGAGACAGATATAAAATATTGGGAGTTTATTTTTGTAATTAGTGGGTATAAATAATTTTCATGTTGTCATCTCGAACGGCTGTCATCTCTAAACTTACCCGCCATCTCAAACATTCATACCCTTGCCATTTCGAACTTTCACACCCTTGTCATTTCGAACATTCATACCCTTGTCATTTCGAACGAATGTGAGAAATCTTCAAGTTATGAAGCCTGCACCGTTGTTTAAGATTTCTCGTCGCAAGCTCCTCGAAATGACGCCCAAAATGGCAGCAATTATAACCTTTGCATAATTTTATATGACAAAATACCGGATCTGTACGATTCAAAGGTTTCGGTTTAAAGTTTATTTGTTCTGGGCCTTATTAACAGAAATGCCCTGCCGGTAAACCAGATGAGTAAGTACCTGACCGTCACTATCCCAGGTCATTTCAACACCGTGTTTTACCCCTTTTTCATAATCGGTAAAGCGCTTAACTCGGCCGTTTTCATAGAATGTTACATCAATACCCTCAGGGATGAACTGGCCGCCGGTATTGCGCCGTCCCTGCACGAGTCTGCGTGGAGCAGCGGATGGGTAAAAATCCTGTTGAATAAGAGGTGGGTCTGTCGGGAGTTCCTGACCCCGGAGCATTGGATTGATCTGGGCTAATTTCTGACGGGCCGCACTGTTATTCGGGTTCAGGCGTAATGCCTCCTTCAGGCTTGGATAGGCAATTTCCGGTCTCTTGCGCTCCGCCATATCAACGCCGAATAGGGCGTGGCCCCAATCGTAGTATGGCATCAACCGGGTGACCAGCAGGAGGTTTGCCGCTGCTTCTTCCAGGTTTCGGAAACGACGGTCCAAAAGGATTTGCCCCAGTTTCAGACGAAGTTCCACCGCGCCTGGAGCTTTTTTAAGAGACGAGTACAGAAGGTCCAGCGCACGCTTTGCTTTGCCCTGGGAGATATAGATGGTCACCAGGGTGGTGGAGGCGTTGATGGCTACCTGCTGATAGTCACCGGCAATATCCATGGCCTGGCTGGCAAGACGGACAGCGTCATCGCTCTTTCCTGCCCATAAAAGCACTCGGGCCAGGTTGGCCAGTGCCATACCATGTGTCTCCTGGTCGATCCCGCCTTCAATTTTCGCTGCTGCAGCTGCGATGGCTTCTTTCCCCCAGTCGGGGCCGGGCTGTGCCAGGCCCATGTCGGTCATGGCTTTAAGTATGGCGACTGTGAGGAGTTTGTGACCTTCGATGGTCGGATGCACATGGTCGAGAAAATACTCCTGGCCAAGGATGGCATATCCCCGGGTATCCTGCATGCGTTGCTGGAGCAGATCAACAAAATCCACCAGCATGACTCCCTGCTCCCGGGCTACTTCGGTAACAATCCGGGCCATGGGTGTTAGTGCCCGCAAGGGACAGACATCCTCGTCGCGCGCGGTAATAAAAGCTGCCTTGGCTTCCTCAAAGCGGCCCAGGGCTAATAATGCCTGGCCGCGCCGGTAGTGCAGATCGGCAAAACGGGGATCGAGTGGTACTGCCTGATCCAGAAACTGCAGAACTAATCCCCAATTTTTTTGCCAGACAAATGGAGTGGTCATGGCCAGCAGCTCCTCGGAGCGCTGCAGATCCGCCTTTGTAATACCATCGGTATGCTGGCTTTTGAACGTAGAAAAGTCCTTCAGATTGGAGGCCGGTGTGACAAATATAACCTGGGCCCCAACCGACCGGGCCAACTGCACCATGCGTTTTAGGCTGATACGGTAATGCTGCAGGATATTTTCCTGCAGAGGATCATCGCGTGAGTAAAGCTCTAGCCCGGCGGATTGATCGAGTATGGCATCCACCTCCGCAGCAAGATTGACCCGGTCTTCTTTTTCTATCTGGGGCGAGATGTTCAGCTTCTTGAGAGCGGTTTCCATTGCGGACCAGGTGCGGGTCTTAGCCAGCAGTGAGGTGGTTATCTTGAGCAGGGGTGATCTGTCCCGCAATTCTCTGTAGGTGCGTTCTTCCAGAAATTCATTATGGCCGGTGTAAATGATGAAAAGATCCGGCTGGTAATGGATCAGTTCTTCCATCAGGTGGGCTACCCGGTAGCTGGCGTAGCTGATGCCACCAGCATTAATGACCTCCCATTTTCTGCTCCTGTCGGCAATCGGCAGAAGCTCTCGGAGCCAGCCAACAAAAGAGGTGGCGTCACCGTAGGGCCGCCCGTATGTGGTTGAACCGCCGAGACAAAAAATCCGATACGTGCCCGGCCCTTTCTCCTGGGGAAAACTCTGCCGGTTGAAATAGTCTTTTTTGTTGGTTGCGGTGGTCAGGAATTGCTCGCCTTTCGGACCGGTCGCGGGAACAAACAGGGGTACATTGGAGGCAAAGCCGACAAAGGGGTCTTCAGTCTGCAAAGCCGGTTTTACACCAAAAAGAGCCAGTCCGCCTTCAAGGAGCAGGAAAAAAACGAAGATAGCTGCTAGCGGCAGAACAAGAGCCTGCCAGAGGGGGATACGTCGGGATGCATCCGTCGGGGAGTTTGATCCAGGAAGCAACCTGGAGCGTTGTTTTTTTTCAGGCATTGAATGGGGGCTTTTAGTCATGATCTATCTTCAAGATTACCGGGTTTGAACCTCGTCAATTAAGCAATAACATATGAATAGGTTACTCCTTCTCCGTCAAGAAGTTTGTCATGCTTATTGGAGACCGAAGGGTAAAAAAACTGTATCATTCTTTATTAGTAGTTGGCCGTGCAGTTCGACGCAACGAGTCCTCTTGTAAATATGTTCCCCGATTAATCCGTTTCTGCATATTTCGGGTATTTTAACCAATTGATTCACGACAACACTTGACAACTAAACAGCAATTTAATTTAAATGAGAGGCTGTTGAATCTTCATCCATTATTTCTTGAAAAATTAAACAGGAACCATTTTTATCACCTTAAATAGGGGGAGGCATGAAGATTGAAAAATTTGTAAAGGTGTTTTCATGTTGTGCGCTTGGCTGTTTAATTGCTCCCGGTTGGCTTACTGCCGGGCAACTTGAAGTTACCTCCCATTCGAGCCTGGCTCTTTATGAACGTGATACCAGCACTGATAAAAGTTCGACCCTGATTCCGTTTTATGAATACCTGGGCCTGAATTACCTAACCGACGATGAAGCGCTGTCTTTTTATGGATATGGATGGGGCCGGCTTAATTTGACGGACAATAATTATTATGAGCAAAAAAATGACGGTGAGATTCTGGCCGGGTATCTAAAGTACAGGTTTGACAAGGCAAATACCAGCATGATGCTGGGACGGCAGCAGCTGTTTTCAGGAGTTGCCAATGCAAGCCTGGACGGCCTGAGTATGCAGGCTGCATTGGGGGCAAGCTTTGATATATCGCTTTATGGCGGATCACCTGTAGCCCTGACGGAAGATGGACGCTCCGGTGATTCCATCCTGGGCGGTCGTATTGCAAATTACCGGTCAGGACTCTATGAACTGGGACTTTCCTATAAAAAGGTTCGTAATGATTCCACAGATGATGATGAAAAGCTCGGGCTGGATATTTCGCTGAACCTGCCTTATTCCATCGGCTTTGGCGGATTTTCCTCTTTTAATATGTTGACCGAAAGCTGGGCTGAACATTCCTATGAGATGCTGGTTCAGGCCGGTTCTTTCCAGATCCGCCCATTTTTACAGCTTTTTCAATATGACGATTACTTTTCCAGCACAGACAGCCCCAATCCTTTCAAACTTCTGGCCACTACCGGTGAAGAGTTGACCGTAATCGGTGCGGAAGTCGACTGGTTCGGAGCTGAATCCTATGAAGTGAATCTGAAGGCGAAGAATATTGACTATGATCTGCGGGGGGATTCAAGTCAATATATTTCCGGCCTGGTAATCAAACACCTGGAAGATTTGTGCCAGGTAGGAATCGAACTTGGCGTTATGAACGGGGATACATCCCAAAACGATTACCTGATGGGGCGGGCTTTTGTCTACTGGACCAGATTGCCGGAATCCTTTCCGGTTGAATTCATCAGCTCTGATCTCATCCTTGTCGGCTACGGGGAGGACATATACGGCCAGAGTAATTCCACCTTCATCTCCCTGGGAGCGGGGAAGACATTTTTTGCTAAAGCTCTGGCGCTGAAATTCTCTCTTGATTACAGCAGTGATCCTTATTTTGACAATGATTTCAGCGCGAAGCTGGTTGCAGAATACACCTATGGAAAAGAATAAAAAATTTGAACTATCATTGTTCGCCTTTACAGGAGTAAAACAATGTTTGGAAAAATGAAATTTGTCGGCGGGTTGTTGTTTTTAACATTGCTTTTGGTATATGCCTGTGCCTCCAAGCAGGGCTCCGGATATGTGTTCCCTTCGATCCACCCGGAAGAGCTGGAACCGGGACGGCCAATCTGTTCGGACTGTCATGAAGAAAACGACAGGATCGTTTATGCGCGTTTCAATCATACAGCTACCTTTACGGATAACCATCGTCTTCTTGCATATCAGTATGAACAGGCATGCAACATGTGTCATCAACAGCAATTCTGTGATGACTGTCATGGGGTCAGGGTGGACGAGAAACCGTCACAAAAGAACAAAACTTCAACCTTCCGGCGGACTCCGCACCGGGGGGACTATCTTGCCCGCCATCGGATTGACGGGAGGGTTGATCCAACATCATGTTTCCGCTGCCATGGTAATCCGAAGACGGCTGAAACCTGTGCGCCTTGTCATGGATAAACATAGAAGGAGAAAAAGATGATACGCCTATTTGTCTTACTGCTTTTACCATTCCTGCCCTTGGCCCTGACAGGGTGTTCCGACGGAAATCCAGGTGCTCCCCCGGATAATGCCCCACATCCGCCGTGTTATATCGACACGCATCCCGCCGATGCCCTGGCTGTTCCCGGATACGCAGAGTGCGTCATCTGCCATGGTACAGACCTGCATGGAAGCGGCGAGGCAGTCAGCTGCTATTCCTGCCACTCCTACAACGACATACCACCGTTTATCATTCACCCGGCCGCTTGGATAGATCCGTATATCGACCATCGTGCGTATGCCGCTGCCAATGGTTTTACCTCGTGCTCCCCATGCCATGACGATCAACTGCAGGGCTGTCAGGGGGCTCCCAGCTGCTTCGCCTCCGATTTCAACGACCTTGGCTGTCATGCCGACGGGCCAAACCAGGTACCACATCCAGTGAATGGTACCTACCTTGAAGGTACAAATCATGGCCCGGATGCCAAGGCTGACCTGACGGCCTGTCAAACCTGCCATGGAGAGCCCGGCGGACCAGGAAGCAATCCCCGTTTTAACATTGGCATCTATAGTGCCAGCGGTACAGGCTGCGAGGCCTGCCACACCTTCTACTACGCCCATCCTGTTGACTGGGCCGGGCCGAATAACACGTTCCATTACTCGGCGTCCAATATCCAGAATGCATGTACCCTTTGTCATGGTGCTGCCCTTGACGGCGTTGGCGGGGTCGGGGTCAGTTGTCTTGGCTGCCACGATTCGACAACTGTCTTTACCCTGGACTGCACTTTCTGTCATGGCTATCCCCCGGACGGCACCCCTGATGTTGCCACCGATACCGGAGTGGCCCACGGTAATGCTGCTGAAGACTTTCATGATATCTGCGCTGGGTGCCACGGCGTGAAGGAAACCGATACGGGCTCCAGTTTTGCTGCTGCGACAAATTATCTGCTGTTCGACAAGGATACCGATTCCATCGGCGACCACTGGGACGGAACGATAGATATGAATGCCAGTCCCGGCTACAATGAGGCCAATTGGGGTTGCGACATCGCCTGTCATGCCAACGATGCCGAACACCAGCTCTCTGATTCCGGTCTGCCGGTGGAGTTGAAAAGCTTTGGTTTTGGCGGCACTGCCCCCCACCCGTTGGATTTCAGCTTCTATGATCCCCTTAATCACGGTCCTGCTGCAAAGGCTCAGACGCCTGCCTTTCCCCTCGGCATGGTTAACTGCCAGCTTTGCCATGCCCAGGCCGGTACCAATCCACGCTTCAACGTCGGTATCTTAAAAGACTTGGGCTGCGAGGGATGTCATAACGACTATACTGCCCATCCGTCCGTCGGTGCCAGGGATACTGTTCATTGGTATGATGGCACTTATAGACATGGAGATATAGAGGCAACCAAGTTCATGAGCATGTGTACACTCTGCCACGGTGCGAATCTCGGAGGGGT
>PKTW01000083.1 GCA_002868955.1 Desulfobulbaceae bacterium | reverse complement strand
TCTCTTCCGTTTGCCTTATAGGATGTTTTCAATGAAAGTTCCTCCTTGTCTCATTGATATGCTGGTTGTCAATTGGATGCCCCTTTCCGTGACAATAAACCAAGTGGAAATTTTGTCAAACGGCAGAGTGGGACAATTAGAAAATTTTATAAACAAATAGATGACAGAAAGTCGACAGAAATTTTAAAAACAGGAAAGTAAAAATAAAAAAACCTAAAACATATTAATATCAAGTAGTTGATGTTTTCATGGTGATATGGACAAAAAAGGCATCTTTTTTTTAAAGTTTTTCTGCTGAAACGAAAGGGGCTGGTCTTTTACACCATTTAAAATATGCATTTCATGTGCGATGCGCGGCCAGATTCGTACAGATTAATGGTTATGCGCAAAAATGTATTTAATCCCTTAACTTGCTTATATCGGAGTTCTTCTCTTTCTTCCGGCATTAGACTGCAATTCACTGCTCCAGTTTTTCTCTTTCCTTCCACACCGGGCCCTTGGGGGTGTCAACTATTTCAAAGCCTTTTTCGGCCAGTTCATTACGCACCGTGTCTGCGCGCTCCCAATCCTTGTTCCTGCGTGCTTCCTCCCGGTCTTTAATCAGCCGGTCAATCTCAGGTGCCAGCGGGCATTCCTTCAGCTTCAGCAGGTTGAGGATTTCATTGATCTTTCCAAAGGTTTCCAGGATATATTTTTTCTGCTCCAGGTCGAGTTTGCCTTCGGAAAGAATCGGGTTGATCTTCTTCATAAAGTCAAAGAGGGCGCCCAGGGCCCTGGACATATTGATATCGTTGGCCAACGCCCCGCAGAAGCGCTCTTCCATGTCGGAAAGATAGGCCGCAACCTTGGGATGAGGAAGACCGGGGGGGAGGCAGAGCAGTTTCTGGGTAAATTCATCCAGCCTTCTTAAGTTTTTCCTGGCTTCATCCAGTTTCTTGAAGGAGAAATGCAGGGGTTTCCTATAATGTGTCGCTATGAGCAGGAACCTGATTTCTCTGCCGTTGTATCCTTTGTTAAGCAGGTCTTTGAGGGTGAAAAGGTTGCCGCCCTCGGAAGACATTTTTTTCCCTTCAACCAGGAGCTGTTCAGAGTGGAGCCAATAGTTGGCAAGCGGTTTACCGGTGAGGGCCTCGGCAATGGCAATCTCATTTTCATGGTGCGGAAAAATGAGATCCCGGCCGCTGGTGTGAATATCAATGGTTTCGCCGAGGTAGTGGGTTGACATGGCTGCGCATTCAATATGCCAGCCGGGACGGACGTTACCCCATTCGGTTTTATAGAAAATACCCTGCTTCAACTCGGACAGGGTTGAGCGTTTGAGCAGGGTGAAGTCCACCGGGCTTTCTTTTTCATAGTCGTCCAGATCGACCGTCTTGCCCACCTGGATCTTGCTGAGGTCGATCCCGGAAAGCTTGCCGTAGCGTTTGAACTTTGAGATGTCGAAATAAATGGAACCGTGTTTTTCGTAGGCAAAGCCTTTTTCAATAAGCCGGGCCGTAATATCGATCATGGCCTCCACATGCTGGGAAGCCCTGGGAAAACCGGTGGCATTCTTGACCCCAAGGGCATCCATGTCAGCCTTGAATTCCCGTATATATGACTCGGTGAATTCGAGCAGGGGCTGCCTGGATTTTTCAGCTCCGCGGATCGTGTTTTCGTCCAGGTCGGTGAAATTCATATAAAACTGCACGTTGAAACCTTTGCTTTCCAGGACGCGGTTAATCAGGTCGGCTACAATAAAACGGCGGCAGTGGGAAAGATTTGCATGCTCATGGGCCGTGGGACCGCAGGCATAAAAGGTCACCTTTTTCCCGGAGATGGGCCTGAAGACCTCCTTCTTCTTGGAGAGGCTGTTGTGGAAGCGCAGTTGTTCTTCACTGGCAACATCCTTTTTTTCCTCCTCTTTGGCTGAAAAGAGGGTGGTGCTCAGATATTTCTCACCTCCGTCCGGCAGGATCACCACGATGACCCCCTCCTTGATCTGCTCAGCCCTGGTCATGGCTGCACACATGGCGGCCCCGGAGCTCATGCCGACAAAGATGCCTTCGCGGTGCGCCAGCTCCCGGGACATTTTAAATGATTCGTCATCCGGGATGTTGATAATCTGGAAAGGTAGATTTTTATCAAATATTCCAGGCTTGTAGGACTCTTTCATGTTTTTAAGTCCCTGCAGCTTGTGGCCGAGGAAGGGTTCAACCGCCGTCACCCTAACCTTGGGATGCTGTTCTGAAAAATATTTGCAGAGCCCCATAGCCGTACCGGTTGTTCCAAGGGTTGCGATCACGTCGGTTACCTTGCCTCTGGTCTGTTCCCAGATCTCCGGGCCCGTTGTACGGTAATGGACCTGCCAGTTTGCTTCGTTGTTGAACTGGTCGGTAAGGAAGTAGCGATCCGGATGCTCCCGGGCCATGATATAGGCCTGTTCGATGGCTCCGTCCGTGCTTCTCTTGGCAGGGGTAAGAAGAATTTCCGCACCGTAGGCCTCCATGATCTTGCGGCGTTCAATACTGGCAGATTCTGGCATGACCAGCTGGCAGCGGTAGCCTTTGACGGCACAGACCATGGCCAACCCTATACCCGTATTGCCGCTGGTTGCCTCCAGAACAATCTTGTCCGGTGTCAATTCGCCGTTATTTTCCGCGCCTTCTATCATGGACAGAGCGATCCGGTCTTTTACCGAGCCGCCTGGATTGAATGATTCAACCTTGGCGTAGATTTTTATTTTTCTTGCCGGGTTGAGCCGGTTGATCAGGATAATCGGCGTGTCGCCAATTTTTTCAAGTATGTTGTGATAGGCCATAATTTTTTAAAATTTTTGGGAAAAAATAAGCAAAACCAAGAGATTGCTTTAAATAGAGCGTTGATAATGGTATTGGTTCCGGGAAAGATCAGAAGCCTTGGCGGCTGAGATTTCCTGCAGGAACCGGAAAATTTTGAACCAAAGTCATTAACTAATACAGCGAAATGCCCAGGGTGGCAAGATACTGTGTAATTTGCGATGATTCAAGGGTAATTTGAACCTGAATCGCTGAGACGTCCGATGTCTCCATGTTGAAAGCAATTTTGCCGCACGGAGTCAGGCTAAAGGAAACGGAAAGATATGGTAGAAAAGATAACATTAGCACATGGAAGCGGCGGCAAGGCTTCCCATGAACTTATAGAAAAACTCTTTGTCGCAAATTTTGGAGGCAAGTCCCTTCTTGCCATGGAAGACAGCGCAGTTCTGCAGGCCGGTAAGGAAAGAATCGCCTTCAGCACGGATTCTTTTGTCGTGGACCCCATTTTTTTTCCGGGCGGCGATATCGGCTCCCTGGCCATCCACGGCACGGTTAATGACCTGGCCATGCGTGGCGCAAAACCATTGTATATTGCAGTTGCTATGATCATTGAAGAGGGATTTGCCTACAGGGATCTGGAGACAATTGTCCGTTCGCTGAAGGCTGGCGCGGATAAGGCCGGCGTGGAGATAGTGGCGGGTGATACCAAGGTTGTCCAGTCCGGCAAGGCTGACAAGATATTTATCAACACAACCGGTATCGGCCTGCTCGATATGGACATTGACATTTCTGCCGGAAATGGGCGCCCGGGCGACAGGATTATCCTGAGCGGTACCATGGCGGACCATGGCACCACTATTCTTTGCCAGCGGGAAGGCCTGCAGATCCAGGGTGGGTTCATGAGCGACTCGGCCCCATTGAACCACATGGTTGCAGCCATGATAGAGGAATGTGGAAAATCCATTCATGTTCTGCGTGACCCCACCCGGGGCGGGGTGGGCACAACGTTAAACGAGCTGGCCCAATCGTCGGGGGTCGGGATTCGTATCCGGGAAACAGACCTGCCGGTGCGTGATGATGTCAGGGGTGCCTGTGAACTGCTGGGGCTGGACCCGCTGTACCTGGCCAATGAAGGGAAGTTGCTGGCATTTGTCGAGCCGGGGGCTGTCGAGAGTTTGCTTGCTGTAATGCAGAAAATGGAATATGGGGGGAATGCCGGTATCATCGGAGAGGTGGTTGCCGAGCATCCGGGGCAGGTGGTAATGCAGACCAGTATCGGCTCAAGCCGTATTGTAGACATGCTCCACGGTGAACCGCTGCCGAGGATTTGCTGAGCAGGCAAAATATATTGAAGATTGAAGATCGGATATTATACGCATATAAAACTGCTGCTGATTGACGGAAGATTTCCTACCATAAATTCTCACCCTTCAATTTTTCAAATCTTTAATATTCTCACTCCTAACTTCTTACTTTTCACTCTTCGCTTCTTTCGTATGCATTTTCACCCAGAGGCTTTTAAGCGACGCCTTCAGATCTTCGTTATCCAGGGAGCTGATGAGTTTGTCAAACTTCTGCTCTTCTTTTTTGTCCAGCAAGACAGGCTTGGCTTTCTTGACTTCAGGTGCGGGCGGGGGAGTCAGAGAGCTGTTGAGCTGAAAGCGGATATCACTGATCTTTTCACCGTGAAGCTGCTCGTTTATTTTTTCAAGCAGCAGCATTTTCTGCAGATGAAGCTGCTGCATCCAGACCGAGTCCGCTACTTTGACCCAGAGGATCTGGCCGCGGATGAGGGAGGGTTGGGCTACGGCAGCGATTTCCCTGCCGACAGTGGCATCCCAGAACGCAAAAACCCTGTGCAGCTCAAGCTTTGAGTGCCATTTTTTGCTTTGAAAAACAGCAGAAAGAAGCCGGTTTATCTGTACCGGCCTGTTTGCCTCATTACTCTTCCTGGTGCTTGCCATTTTCTTGGTCTAGGACAACACGGTTTCTGCCGGTTTCTTTTGCTTTATACATGGCTATATCAGCCCTCCTGACCAGGTCGGCAATGTCTTCAGACAATTTTTTTTCCTTGGAGCGGATAAATCGGGCCAGCCCGATACTTAACCCGGTCAGCGGCATTTTCTTTTCATCAAAGCTTTGGATGAAGCGCTCGGCGGTCATCAGGGCCTGGTCCTGTGAAACCTGGGTCAGTATAACGCCGAACTCATCCCCGCCATAGCGAAAGGGCCAGTCGACGTTTTCCCTGATACAGTGCCTTATGGTCACACCCACATCCTGCAGGAGCTTGTCCCCTGCAGGATGACCGTACTTGTCGTTTATCTCCTTAAGATTGTCAACATCAAGCACGGCCAGGAAGAGATCATGGTTTTGGCGGTGGGCCCGTTGAACCTCCTCTAATATCTTGGTATCAAAATAACGCCGGTTATAAAGACCTGTAAGTCCGTCAGAAATGGAAAGGAGTTCGAGCTGGTGCATGAGCTCTATCTCGCGGACAAGCCTGTTGATCTTGGCCTCGAGTTCATCGGTATTGAAGGGTTTTGAAATAAAGTCACTGGCCCCGGCCCTTATCACTTCGGTATAGCTAAAGGTGCAGTCATAGCCGGTAGTGATGATGACCTGGATGCCGGGATAATGGTTGTGGATGTGCTTCAGGAGTTCCATGCCGTCCATTCCATGCATCACCATATCGGTCAGCACAATATTAAAGAAGTCATGTTCCAGTTTTTCTATGGCTTCAAAGCCGCTCTCGGCAGTTGCGGAATCATAGCCGAAGGTGGCCATCAGCTCTGACAGGATCTTGAGTATTGACGGATCATCATCAACAAGGAGGATTTTTGGGTGGGGATCGGTCATGGGCGGTTGGCTTCTTTTTTGAGCGACAAATAGTCAGCTAGAATTTTGGCATGATCAAAAACCAGCGGAGGCAGGTTATACCGGGTAAAGACGCCTGTCCGGGCTGCATCATCCCCTGCATTGGGCAAGCCGTCCGCAGTTGCTATAAAGACCGTTGATATTGTGTGGTGCCGCGGATCACGGTCCGGATCAGAATAGGTCTTAAGCTGTTGGCTGAGCCTGACATTGAGGCCTGTCTCTTCAAAGGCCTCACGCATTGCTGCCTGCTCAAGGGATTCTCCATAGTCAACGAATCCTCCTGGCAGGGCCCAGCCTAACGGTTCGTTTTTTCTTTCAATTAAAATGATGCCGCCCGCTACTTCGATGATTATATCCACTGTCAGCAGTGGATTTTTGTAGCTCCTAATGGGGTGACCGCATTTGGGACATTCCATTGCAAGGATCCCGGTAACTGAAGTTTAACAGCCAGAAAAATCAGCACAGACTTAACTTTCTAACATATTGTTATTAAAGTGTAAACAGTCAGTTTATAGAAGAATAATTATTATTGGGATATCGGTACCGCAAGGGATCAGTCAAAACAGAGGCTATGGATAGCCTGCCAGTCGTTAACGGTAGGCAGGTCATGTCCGTTCTTGTTCCAGGGCTGATTGTAGACGAGGGGTGTAATTCCTTCGTTTGCCAGCATCTTGCAGGTCTGCAGCCGGTCATCCACAAAATATTTCAGGCCCAGGTCTTTGATATAGGCGGTTTTGTTGTCGTGCACGCCCATTGCCACAAGTCTTATTTTTTCAAATGTGGCAGGCTGCAGATAATGTTTAAGCCAACGGGCGATGGGTTTCTCATGGGGCCTGGCCGTAATAAAGGTCAAGGGTGCTTCATCGGCAAACCTGTGCAGCACAGGTATGGCGTCTTCCATGGGCTGCAGGCCGGCAGTCAAAGGGTCATCAAGCAGACGGATGAAAATCTCTTCAATAATTCCCTGGTCCACATCGAGACAGTCGATCACCTCGAAACTGGTAATATCATCCAGGCTGATGGAGTTTATGCCGTATTCCTCGTTGGCTATCCGTATGAAAGCGCCGCCAGTGTCGGCAACCACGCCGTCAATGTCAAAGCCGATAAGTGCAGGATTAATTTTGTTCATATGCAGGGGGCAAATGGGATTATTGCAAAACCTTAGTAAGCTTGTTCAATTTCTTTCACTTTTTTAATCAGGGCATCGTTAACCGGGGTGGGTATGCCCAGTCTCCTGCCGGCTGCAGCGATTTCGCCGTTGATGGCATCTATTTCCGTCGGCCGCTTCCTGTTCACATCCTGCAGCATGGAGGAAAGGTTTTGGGCTGTTTTTCTGCACACATCAAGGGTTATGGCAAGCGGGTCATCCGCAAGCTCGATGCCCAGGGCCCGGGCCACAGCTTCTCCTTCCCAGACGGCGGCACTGAGCTTTTCTTTTGTGTCGGCTGATTCCAGTAGTCTGCCATTGGGGCAGCGGTGGATAGCAGTTAAGGCATTGATGCCGGTATTAATGAGGAGTTTGGACCAGAGATAATCAAGAATATTGTCAACGATAACCGTCTCAATGCCTCCGTAGTTCAGCAGGTTGCAGACCTTGGCCAGAAGGAGTGATCTTGTGAAACTTGCAGATTTAAGAAAACCGATCCGGGTTAAACCGTCGCCGGCATGGCATACATGACCCGGGGCCACCATGTTCGCACCCTGGGCTGTTACACCGAGAACGATTGGAGGCAGTTTTTGCCTGTTCTTGAGGAGCGCCAGGTGTCCAATGCCGTTCTGCAGAGTTACAAGGAGCGTATCCTCCTGGACAAGTTTTGCGGCCAGCTGGAGGCCTGCAGCTACCTGCGGCGATTTGACACAGAGTATAATGATATCCGCCGGGCCGATCTCTTGCGGATCAACAGTTGCATTTATGCGGCAGGTTTTCTTTTGGTTTCCTTCTTCCAGGATCAGGCCGTTCTCTTTGAGGTACCGGGCCCGTTCCGGTTTGTAATCCAGGAGCCAGAGGTCAAGGGCTGGGTTTACATCGCGCGATTGGTCCAGCTTGATGGTGAGTGAGGCAGCCAAGAGGCAGCCCAGGGCTCCGGGCCCGATTATTGCAATTTTCATAGAAGAAATGACAGGTCAGGATAGGGTGTTAAAAGGTGAAAAAAATCACGGGCTCCAGTGAAATGGAGCCCGTGAAGAGTTTACATTGAATTATTGTTTGAGACTTGCATCTTCGATAATAACTGCATAGATGTAACCGGCGCCAAAATCTTTGTTGGCAGCAAGAACGCCTTCCATGGTGATGATTTCCCAGGCAGGATCTGGTTCCAATGCGGTGGTAACAACGAGATCGTGGGTGTTGTCAGCAGGATTTCCGGTCCCGTCCTGGAGATGGATCCAGTTGCGGCCCATGATGCGCGGGGATACTTTCATGACTTTCCCCCTGACGACAACGGTTTGGCCGTTAAGTTCCTCGCTTTTGCTGAAAATCTCACCAACTGAATAGCTGTTCTCACCAGCGGCCTTTTCTACCTTGACATCGGCGGAGGGTACAACCGCTTTCTGGCTGCCCGTGATCATGCCTGCGTCCCCAGCAGCCGGGGCCCCTTCACTGCTAAGGGCCTGGGAAAAGGATTCGGCGCCAGCGGCTGGGGGCTGGGAAAAGGGTGCTGCAGCGGAGCCGGGAGGTGTCATTGCCGGCGGCGTGCCGTCTTTGCCGACAAGGCCGCCGGAGAATACGATTTCCGGGAAGGTCCGGTCCAGGCTTTTGCTGACGAAATTCTGCATAACCATGCCGTCCATATAGGTAACCTCTTCGCCGACTGCAACAGGTGTCTGATTCACAGCGATCCATTTTGTCCCGGCATCTGTTTCCACGTTCATATAGGTGTAGCCGGAGGAATCCAGGGTCTCAAGCACCTTTCCTGTGACAGGTGCAGCTGGGGGAGCAGCAGCAGTGCCGAGATCAGGTTGCTGTTGGGTCGCCTGTGGTGTGCTGGCCTGTTCCTTGGGTTTGTCCTGGCTGCAGGCAGCCAAGCTGACTATTAAAACAATACTGCAGAACAAAGAAAAAAATCTGTACATGGAACATCCTCCTCAAAATTTTTAATGCCAATATTATATGGTGCGTAAAAATATCCAAGGCCCAACCATGGCCTGTTTAGAATCTTTTTTTGCTTCAGGTGCAATGACTGTGTAAAGCAAGCAGTTTGATTTCGTCAGCAAATAATAAACACAATAAGCCTTTGAATTGCGAATAACAAGTTTGGGACTATAAATAATTATTCTCTTTTCAGCAAGGCGAAGTTGGCAAGGCAAACGGCACAAAAAGATTGGGAAAAAAATATTCAGCCCAGGGCAGAAAAAACAGTATCCTCAAGGGCCCTGGCCCAGACCTCGTAGCCTTCTTCGCTCAGGTGGACTCCGTCTGGTTCATAATAGGCCGTGATGGCCTGCGAATCTTCTCCAAGAAATAACGGATACAGGTCGAGATAGACAATATTCATGTCCCTGGCAATATCCCTTAATATCCTGTTGAGCCGTGGCACAGCATCGCCGAGAAAGTAAAGTTCAATGGGCAGCAGGCTGGTCATAACAATGGTTGTCTGCGCGTAATTTTTCTGCAGCAGGGTGATAATCTTTTCATAGGTGGCCGGGAAGCCATAGTCCTCCATGGCAATGTTGTTGATACCGGTCATGATCATGACAAGGTCGGGGCTCTGTATCCTCCTGGTGATGTTTGGCACCCTGGAGAGTAGCCCTTCCGCAGTTTCCCCCGCAGAGCCGAAATTAAAAATCTGATCGGCCTGAAATCTTTTCTGCCAATCAAAAAACTCGATCAACGAGTCGCCCATGAAGAGAAATTGCCGGGCCATGTCAGTTTAGCGCTGAAATGAGAACCACGGCACCCATTGGCTCTACCTTTATATTTTTATTTGAGGTCAGAAGAATTCCCTTTGATCCTTCCAGGAAGTCCAGGGGAGGCGGTGCTGCAGTATCGATAATTTTACGCCACCTGCCGTTGCTTATCGGATTCGGGGCTGTGAATCTCTCCGCCTTAGAGTGATGCCCATTCAGCATGACGAAAAAGTCATTGTCCGGCCTTCCTTCAGCCCCCTGGCCATCCAGCAGGAACGCCAGGCTTTTGGCGGAATCTGACCAGTCGCCGGTATCGGGCTGGGTGGATTGCCACCTTATAGGGTGGTGCAGTTCATGGGGCAGGTCCGGGAAAAAATCAGACCTCCTGAAAATCGGATGATTTTTGCGTAATTGTATGAGAAGGCGAAAAAATCGGAAAAGATCTTGATTTTTTTCCTTCAGGCTCCAGTCAATCCAGTTCAGGGGACTGTCATGGCAGTAAGCGTTATTGTTTCCTTTCTGGGTCCGGCCGAATTCATCGCCTGCCAGCACCATGGGCACACCCTGTGACAGCAAGAGAATGATCGCCATGCTGCGCACCCTCCTGGCACGAAGCACATTTGTCGCAGCATCGTCCGTCCTGCCTTCATGGCCGCTATTCCAGCTTATTTCATGGTCATATCCATCCCGGTTATCCTCGCCGTTTTCCAGGTTGTGCTTCGTGTTGTAACTTACCAGGTCATGGAGGGTAAAGCCGTCATGACTGGTAACAAAATTGATGCTGTTGTAGGGCCGGCGTAAACTTTTCTGGAAAAGGTCCGAACTGCCTGCTATGCGCGTAGCCAGGGATGATACCGTGCCTTCGTGGCCGCACATAAAAGCCCTGACATCATCCCGGAACTTGCCGTTCCATTCGGCCCAGCGGCCACTGGTGGAAAAACTTCCCACCTGGTAAAGGCCGGCGGCATCCCAGGCCTCGGCTATCATTTTTGTATGGGACAGTATGGGGTCCTCAGCTATCATCTCCACCATCGGGGGATTGCTCAGGGGGTCGCCGTTCTGGTCCCGGCCAAGAATGGAGGCAAGGTCAAAACGAAAGCCGTCCACATGCATCTCAATAACCCAGAAATGCAGACAGGAGATAATATGCT
>PKTW01000099.1 GCA_002868955.1 Desulfobulbaceae bacterium | reverse complement strand
GTTTGCGGGCGCCTTTGCTTAATACTGTTCATATATAAAAAATCACGCTGCGCTGTGCATGCGCAAGCCGCTGCAGGGGGGGCAATTATCCCTTTAATGCCTGGTATTCAGTAACACCGTTAAAAAATGTTTCCCATCCTGCAAATATGTCTCTCTATACCTAATCGCCCAAAAAAACAAGCACAGGAGTTAAGATTTAATTGATCTTGTGCAGCAGTACACCATAAGCACTTGCTGAATGAAATCCAATAATCAGTTAAAATATATACAAATGGGGGGCAAAAGATACTTCAGGAGGCACTCAACGGGGGGAGGAAATTTTTTTATCCTTGCAACAAAATCATCCACCGCTGGCAAGTTTTAAGAGCAGGCGGTTGCCTGGATAGATTGTGTTGCCCTTCAGATTATTCCATCTCTTTATCTCTTCCGGGGATATCTTGTGCATTCTCGCAATGGTCCACAATGAATCACCGTTGCGGACCTGGTAAAAGGTATCAAGCATAGGCGCTTCTGCATCTGCAACCCTGAGTAATAACTGATCGCCGGGATGGATCATATTGCTAGGAAGATTATTCCATCTCTTTATCTCTGTTGCTGAAATCCTGTATTTTCTGGCAATGTCCCAAAGCGAATCACCGCTGCGGACGAGATAGTAAAATTCTGATCCGGTCGGTTGAGAGTTTGCCACCAGAAGGCGGTCACCGGGATGAATGATATTTGTAGCCAGACCGTTAAGCTGTCGCAATTCTTTTGAATCCAGATCAAACTGCCGGGCAATTTTCCAGAGAGAATCTCCTTCCTTTACCAGGTAGTATTGGCCTGAGTCATCACTGTCAAAATTGTTCTGTGGTGCGACAGGCTTACCCTGAACCTGCTGCGGCTTTGTATCATTCTGCACAACTTCTTTTTTGCGCTCTGAAGTTAATTTTTTCACCTGGTTACCGTCGGCAGCAACCCCCGCAACTCTGTTCTCGCTGCTCTGCACATAAAAAATAAGCTGTTGCCCGGCCCGTATCCGGCTGATATCAATTATATCATTCCAGGCAGCAATCAAGTACACCGGGACACTGTAAAGCCTGGACAGATGTGATACTGTTTCACCCGGACGCACTTTGTGCAAAATAAAATTGCCCCCCACAGCCTCTGCTGCCATATATCCCTTCGCCACACTTCCTTCCGGCAGCATTTGATACGCGGTGGTCTGGTAAGGAATACGCAGCCGCTGTCCAGCCTGTAATCCTGAAGATTTCAGCTTGTTTGATTTCAGAACCACGGTTTTGGTCAGTCCGTATTTCCTGCAGACTCGATCCAATGTCTCTCCCTTTCTGACAGTATGGGTCTTGAATCCGGTTGTCACAACAGCCTGAACCCGGGGCAGATTTTTTTCGACCTGTTCTTTCTTGCCTACCGGGACTTTAAATGGATAGGAAGCCTTATCAGGTGGGGTAAACTCTTTACGCAGTTCGTTGTTATATCTTTTCAGGACCGCCGATTCCATGTCACCGGCCAGTGCCACTGCCTTAAAAGCGGTCCAGCGCGGCACTTCCACTGTTTCGTATGCCAGGGGCGGTTCATACTCAATATTAGCGAAACCATACTTTTCCGGTTCCCTGGCAATCAAGATTGCAGCTATGAGCTTAGGAACATATCGTTTTGTTTCCAGCTTCAGATAATTACCCTGGGCTATTTCCCAAAAATCAGTGGTGTTGTATTTCTTAATGGCTTTTCTGATTTTACCCTCACCGGCATTATAGGCCGCAACTGCGAGATACCAGGAGCCAAACTCACTGTATAGGTCTTCAAGGTATGAAACCGCCGCCTGGGTCGACTTGACCGGGTCGCGCCGTTCATCGACATACGTATTGATTTCGAGGCCATAATTAATGCCGGTGCTTTTAATGAACTGCCAGAGGCCTACTGCCCTGGCCCGTGAGTAAGCCCTCTCATTATAGCCGCTTTCAATCATGGCCAGATAGGCGAGATCCTCAGGCAAGCCGGCTTCTGCAAGTCGTTCCTGTATGATGGGGAGAAAGCGCCCGGACCTGGAAAGCCAGACTGCAAAGCTGTTGTGGTGCTTGCCCATAAAAAAATCCAGATAATACTGAACCTGCCGATTGAGTGTTACCGGGAAAGCATACTCCACAACGTCATCGGAATATGTATCTGCGGGAATTCCCTGCTCCCATTCGCCAAGAAGCTCGAGTTCCTGCAGTTCCTGATCCTTTGTCTGCTCAGGTTCCGGCTCAACATCGCCCTGCAGCCTGCCTTCCTCCTCTGTGCTGCTCAATAAGGGCGAATAATCGCCGGAGGGGCCCCAGTTAAAATCAGGACTTTGCTCGACAGCAACAATTCTCTGCGCATGGTGCTCCCTGTCAAGATCTCCGGTTTTTACCGGAGCACAGGCAGCTAACACTACAAAGCAGCAGGAGGTGGTAAGGATTTTATAAATGATTGGCCTGGTAATACTCATGCATATCCTTGGAAAAGGTTTTCGGGGTGTTATTCTTCCCACAATTCATGAAATTTGCAAAAAACATGCCGATTCTAATTAAAACAATTAAAACTTTATGCTGATTACTATCATGATATCTGGGAAAGCATGAGCCGGCTTGGTATGGTTTCCTTTTGAAACAATATTTTAGAGAAAAAACACCCAGATAGAAATTGCACTAATTACCATGAAATTCCTTGCTGCTGCAACAAAAAACAAGTCAGAGCTTGAATTTAGAAAACTTTTAGTGGAAAATACAGCCTCCTGTTTCGGCAAAAAGCCAAAGGGTAAAGCAAAGAAGCTGTTTTGTTCATAAGAAAACGGTGGTTTTTCTGTTTTCGTTTTCTTATTTAATTACAACATGTTATATTGTGCTGCGTTACATTGTATTGACCCATCAGGGTGCCAATGAAGACCGATACTAAACATATGCTTAAAAAACTTTTTTATGCTACTGCAGTTTTAAGTGGACTGACAATTATTGTCAGCTTGTGTGCCTTTTTCTGGCTCGTTGTCTTTTCTCCTGGCGAACAGGTCAAACAGAAGAATATAGAAAAAATTCTTTCCATGGAAAGCCCGGTCTATTACAGCGATGGCCAGAACAAAATCGGGGTTTATTTCCAGGAAGCCCATAGGCAATATATCCAATATGATGAGATTCCCGAAGCTTTTATCGACGCCATTATCGCGGCTGAAGACAATAACTTCTTCAAACATTTTGGCGTTGACATACCGGGAGTGATGCGGGCCATGCTGGCAAACATCAAGGCCGGAAAAATTGTCCAGGGCGGCAGCACCATCACCCAGCAGACCGCCAAAAACCTTTTCAAAAGAAAAGACCGTTCCCTGAAATCTAAACTGACTGAACTGCTGCACGCCCTCAGGCTTGAGTACCATTACCCGAAAGAAAAAATAATGGAATTTTATGCCAACCAGTTCTATGTCAGCGGCAACGGCCATGGCCTGGGCGTAGCAGCGCAATATTATTTTGATAAGACCGTTGCAGAGATGAACACCCTGGAATGCGTTTTTATCGCAGGCTCTGTCCAAAGACCTAATTACTATAATCCCTTTATCAAGGGTGATGAAGAAATGGCCGACCTGGCTATCAAGCGGGCAAAACAGCGTTCCGCTTATGTCCTGGGGCAGATGCTAAAGCTTGGCATGATCTCGCGTGGCGCATATGAAGACTATATGGAGCAGGAGATTGCCTTTAAACAGGGACAGATGTTCTTTCCGCTTAATACGCTGATGGATTTTGTCAAGAAAGGCCTTTCTGCCCCCGAGGTGGAAGAAGCGCTGGCAGCCCACGGCATTGATAATATCGCTACTTCTGGCGTAAGAATTTACACCACAGTTGAAAAGGAATTACAGGATCAGGCTTTTTACGGCCTGCGCAAAGAATTGTCCCGGCTGAGCATTCGCCTGAAAGGCTATATGCATGAAGAGCTGCAACAATACTATGAGGGCCTGGAGCAGGCCGGAGACCGGGACCTGCATGATGGTGCCTTTTTCTTTGGCACTGTTACCGCCATCGATATCTCTGCCAACCCATTGATAACCGTTTCCCTTGGAAAACCTGACTCCATAAAGAATCTTACAGGTACAGTCGATCGTCCAGGTTTACTGCCGGTTGTTGATTCCCTCGTCAAATGGGAAAAAAATCGCTGGACTGAACCCGGTGAGCAGGACCTGCAAAAATTTCTAAAAGGATTCAAAGTCGGGGATAAGATTTTCGTAAGTGTACGCCAAATTGACCGGAGCAATAACTCTATACTGCTTGACCTGGAAAAATATCCTGAAATCCAGGGCGGCCTGATAGGTCTCAGGGATGGAACTATCCGGTTTATGGTGGGAGGGATGGAGAACCGTTTCTTCAACCGGGCAGTCTCTGCCAAACGCCCCATGGGTTCCGCAATCAAACCCCTTGTCTATACTGCAGCTATACAGCTAGGCTGGGACAGCATTGATGAACTAGACAACGACAGAAACCTGTTTGTCTACCAGAAGCAGGCTTATTTCCCGAGACCAGACCATGACAGCCCACATAAGCAGGTGTCAATGAGCTGGGCAGGTGTCCATTCTGAAAATGTGGCTACGGTCTGGCTCCTGTACCACCTGTGTGATCAGCTCACACCGGCCCAGTTCAAGGAACTTATCTCCCACCTTGACCTGAGCCCGCGCGATGATGAGTCACATGCCGGCTACAGGCAGCGTCTGCGCGACACTCTCGGGATCCTGGTGGACAAGGAACAAATCTACCGTGCAGCATTCAGACAGGCTGTTATTAACCTTGAAGCCGACCTGATCTTCAGCGGCAGACTCGACGAATACCAGTACCTGAAGAAAATGCAATATGGTGCTGATTTTGAGATTTTCCTTGAAGAGATTGAAAATCTTGAAGGGCCCGAATACGTTGAGGAAACAAGGCGCCAACGCCAGATTGATGCAGAAAAAAATATCCGGCAGCAGATCCTCAAAAACAATTATCTCCATCATATAAAACTATCGCAGGAACTCGACTTCCTGCGGGCCAGCCTTTCCGGCAAACTGCAGTTGAGCAGAACCGCAGCGCCGGAGATGTTCCTTGGCCGTTTTTACCATGACAGGTTCAATGACATATTTATCTATGCCAGCGCGCCTGTTGAAGATGCTTCCTGGCAGATGCTCAGCCCCGCGGACATCCAGAAAGAATTGCGCCCCCTGTCATTTGCACGGTTCAGGAAAAATTTCCAGGATAATTTCTGGAACAATATCCTCCTTGAAGGCAAAGTCAGCCTGTCAACATTGGAGACACTCAATGAAGCCGTACAGGCAGAATCCGAATATCTCTCTTCTCTCCCCCCATACAGTTTCGAGGTCCTGTCACTCATCCCAGATTTTCGTGTTCTGGCAGGGCTGCGTTACGTGACAGCGTTGGGCAGGGCTTTCAATATCAAGAGTGAACTGGAGCCCGTCCTGTCATTTCCCTTGGGTTCAAATGTTATTTCACTCCTCGAAACGGCCAGAATCTACCAGGCTATAACAATGGGCCATATAACTTTGAGCAGCTCGGATAACAGTATTGATGAACTTGCAATTATTGACCGCATAGAAAATGCTGAAGGCGAAACCATCTTTGAGCCGGTGAGAAAAAATATCAAAGTCGTTGATGCCAGGACAAATTTAGCGCTGAGTGACATATTAGAAAATGTAGTAAAATTAGGGACAGGACGTTACGCACATGCAAATGTCCGGCTCCACAGTCGCGATCCTGAAATTGAGCGGCAGCTCAAACAGTTTAACCTGCCTGTTCCCATCATGGGAAAAACAGGGACTGCAAACCGCTTCACAAATTCTGCTTTTGCAGGTGTGATTCCCGGTCCCAACAGTGGGCAGAACGGATTTGCAACAAAAAACGGCTATACTGTTGCAGCCTATGTCGGCTTTGACAACAATGATCCCATGGTCCGGAATAACACGCACATCACCGGTGCCAGTGGTGCCCTCCCGGTCTGGACCAGAATGGCGAACAGCATTCTTCTTGAAAAAGAATTCGGCGCCGAATTGGACCTTGTTGACCTGGCCTTTTCCTTTGATCCTATCACCGGCCAGACAGGTTTACGCTTGATCCAGCCCGACCTCGAACAGAAAAGCATCCCGGTTAACAGAGGCAACGGCTTGCCTGTCCGGGCTCAATATGGCAGTACCGACTCTGCCAATTCCACAAATGCCAAAGTTTTGAGCTTCGGCACCATCCTTCCAAGCGGTGAAATCAAGCCGAACAGGACCTTTCAGCCTTTCTGGAGCAATTGATTGTTCCCGAACTTCTTCCATTCGTGAACTTTGCGCATACGCCCCCCAAGCCTCCTCCTCTTTAACAATAATTAGTCTCTGCAAAAAGTCTCAGCGCAAGTCTTAATTCTTGCATAATTGACAAATTCTGTTTTATTGCTAAGGCTTGACAATTTTAAGAACATTGAACCCCGAAGGGAACAGGTAACGAGGGTTCATCTTCTTCATATCAAAATAAACTGCAGGATAACGTATGCTGCCTCCCAAAGCTTTCAAGCTCATTATTGTATCGATCTTCCTTGCTTTCCTGTTAAACGGGTGCGGAGCTACCCGTCCGGTTACTTCCACTGGCAGGGTACAAGCCCCGGCACCATCAAGCCAACAGGAAATTGAGCAACCAGTCTTCCAGTCCCCACCACCAGAGCAGGTTGAACAGGAAATTGAAGAGTCAGCCCCAACCTCCTCACCTTTGCCACTTTTCGAGCCTGAGGGGGCAATGGAGACCAGGGAAGTAAAACTGGATTATGATGATATCGGGTTTATCCAACTCCGTTTGGATGAATATGAAAACAGGTTTGAATCTTGGCTGGAAATTTCCGAATTTACGCAGGAGGACGATCTGGCTGAGGAACTTACAGCATCTGAAACAGAATGTGTGCAGAGGCTTGAACGCATTTTAAGCGGTTACGGTCTCCTACTGGAAAAGATACTGCGGAGTGAAACAGTTCCGCTTGGCAGGCCTGCAGCACTTGACCTTAATAAAATGCAACAGCTTGATATTACGTTTCTTGAAAGCAAATGCGATGAAATGCTTGCCAAGGATATTGCGCCCCAGTATGAATTCATGCCCGAAGCCAAACCAAAACTTTCTTTTGCTGCTGCTCAAGAAGTGATTGTATCATATGTCGAACAGGGAACTTACCTGGAGGCACTCTTGTCTTACGAGCGTCTTGCCCGCGATTTCCCTGACCTGAAGCCCTCTATGTCCACCCAGATGAGCTATGGCCTTGCCTTGCAATACAGCGGCCAAATCAAGGCAGCAGCAAGACACTTTAAAAACATGCTTGAGTCCAGCGAACTATCAATTGCCCCTCTCAGCCTGCAGCGGGAAATTGCAGATCTCCTTCTTGCCGGCGGCAATGTTGCTGCAGCAGAATCCTATTATGACCGCGTTCTCACAGGGCATGAACTAATCGGTGCAGAAAAAACATGGGCTGAGGAACAGCTTGCCTTCCTGCGTTCTGCTGATCCCGCGTCTGAGGATATGGTCGCTTACATGGCGCTTCTGCGTGAATTTCAGAAGTATGACTACCGGATTGATGCACCAAGGTTAAATGAAGCGATAAATGCTTTTGCGACGCAGTACACCGGCAGCCCTGTTGCCGTCAGTGCTTTACGGCTTAAAACTTTTGCAAAGGACCAGCTTAAGTCATGGTTTAGCCGCCAGTTAATCAGAGTTGATTCTCTTGTCGCAGAGAAAAAATTTGCCGAGGCAACCGATATTCTTAATAGCATGACGCGCTATTATTTTCCTGAAGAGCTGCAGGCAGTTCTGCAGGAAACTTATCGCAAAGTGGGCCAGTCTGAAATCCAGGAAATGGAAACGCTGCAGCACGTCCAGGAAGTGGAATTTACCGAACAGTGGGATGCCGCCAATAAGCTCCTGGACTCTCAACGTTATGATAATGCCATATCAGCTTTTACAGCCCTGATGGATACCGAGTATGAACAACAGGCAACAATGAAGATAACCGAAGCAGCCAACGAGGCTGCCGGCAAGATGCGCAAAGAGGCGGCATCCCTTTTTGTCAGGGCTGGCAGGACTTCAGACCCTGAGCAGAAAAAGGAACTCCTTATGGCCTCCCATAGACTTTTGACGGAAATCCTGGACAAGTATCCGCAAACCGATCTCCTGGACAAGGTACATCAGAATATCGCCATACTCGAAGGACAGATCCAACGCTTTGATCCGGAACTGCTGAAAGAATTGCAGCAGGAGAATTCTGTTGAGCCTTCCAGTCCTTTCACGAGACAACTTCAGTGATTTAATATTTTTCTGTCCGCGTTACTTCTGCAATCTTGCTCCGGTGTGCTCCATTGCCAACAGGGCTTCTTTGATGGCAACACCTCCAGCAAAACCACCCAGGCCATTTGCAGCAACTATCCTGTGACATGGAATTATTAGCGCCACTGGATTATCTCCACAGGCCTTAGCTGCCGCCCTTTGTCCTTTCGGGGAACCGACCAAATGAGCCAGTTGCTGATATGTAATGCAGCTGCCATAGGGTATTTCTCCGATATGGCGCCAGATACGTTTCTGAAAATCTGTTCCCGCGGGAACAAGGGGCGATTCATTGACGATCGGGAACGTGGTAAGCCTGCCCGAAAAATAATCAGTAAACATGCTGTCGAAGTGAAATTTTTTTTGCGGTATCTTTTTGATATAGACCTTGAAATTTAAACTCTTTAATTGTTCCTGGGCCCGTTCATGCTTTTCAGAAGCAAAACTTAGATGTACAATGTTATCTTCGGGCCCGATGATACAGTAAATGACAAATTTCCCGTATCTGCATGTAACCTTAGCAAAATCAAGGCCAACCCCTGAACTTGACAATTTGAACAAGTAAGTGTGTAAATATTCTTTCATGTGTGCCTGAATTACAAAACTGGTTTACGTATGCATCCTCTGGAAAAGAAAACTCTGAAAATCTTCGAACAGGAGCAGCTCCTGCAGGCCGGTGAAAAAGTTGTTATCGGGGTTTCCGGCGGCCCGGACTCCATGGCACTTTTACACGTCCTGTCCCGTTTAGCCCCTGTTATAGATATAAAACTGGCTGCTGTCTATGTCAATCACGGACTCAGACCGGGTGAAGCAGAAAAGGAAAAAAGTTTAGCTGCTTCTGAAGCAAATAGGCTCGGTATTGATTTTTTTTCCGGTGCCGTTGATGTCAAAGGCTTGGCCGCAAGACAAAAATTTTCCATTGAACATGCCGCCAGGCTGCTGCGCTACGATTTTCTTGAAAAAACCGCCCAAGCTTACGGTGCACAGAAAATTGCCTTAGCCCATAGCGCAGATGACCAGGCTGAAGAAATTCTCCTGCGCCTCGTCAGGGGTACAGCCAGGAAGGGGCTTTCTGGTATGAAAACCCTGCGCGCCGGGAGATATATCCGCCCCTTCCTGCGTTTTCCCAAGTCTCATCTACTTGACTATCTTGATAAGCATTCCATCCCATTTGCACTTGACAGCTCCAACATGCAAAATCTTTTTCTGCGCAACCGAATAAGAAATGACCTGCTGCCTTATCTGGCAGAGCAGTACAATCCGAATATCCGGCAGACCCTGACCCGCACGGCAACCATCCTGCAGGACGAAGAAGAACTTCTGGAAACCCTCACAGAGGCGGCTTTTTCTGAAACTGTTAGCGTTATTCAGGAAACTTTGGCACAGGTGCAGGAAGATACCACTCGTTGCCCCGAACCGTGCCCGCAGGCACTGCAGCTGCACTTGGATTTTTTTGCGTTGCAACCACATGCAATCCAGCGAAGGCTGCTGGAAAAATGCTGCTGGCTTATGGCTTGTGAACCCCGGTCCAGACAGATAGAACACCTCCTGCAACTTGCCAGGCCGGGTTCAAGTGCTGGCTGCCTTCACCTTTCTGACGGCCTGCGGGTTACGAAATCCAAAGAGCATTTTAACTTTGCATATCCGCACGGGCGTGGACCGTTTCGAGGCAACCTCCCGAGCAAGACTGCACTTGAAATACGCGAAACCAGGATCGCCGTGCCGGGCAGCTACGAGTTTCCAGCATTGAACAAAAGGCTGGTGGTCGAAGACATTGAAGGCTTTATTCCCGTATCAGCAGATATCTTCCCCACCGGCGAATATCTCGACTCCGCCCTTTTCTCTTTTCCGCTTACACTCAGAAGGCCTGTGCCGGGTGACCGCTTCCATCCTTTGGGTGCACCGGGGAGCAAGAAAGTTTTTGATTTTCTTCGCGATCAGAAAATTGACCGGCATGAAAGAGACCTTGTCCCGGTCTTATGTATTGATGATTCCATTCTTGCCCTGCCCGGACTACGCATCGATCATCGCTTCAGGGTCACTGAGAGAACAAGCCATGCTATCAGAGTGCGCTGGCAGGAGATAACGGAAGAAAAGAAAAGTTAAAGTCTACAGACACAGTCTCCACGGCGTTTCCCTTTCCCTTCTCGAGCAGTTAGCAATAACAGGAGGAAAAACTGAAAACTTTAGCAGATACGTTTAATAACTCCCACACTATAAATTTACCTGTCATAAATAGTACTAAGGTAAAATAGTAATTGATTTTAAGTTGGTCTAATCTCCTTTAACAGGAAAAAGCCAAACCTGCTGTGAAACAAGGCCGAGAAACCT
>PKTW01000071.1 GCA_002868955.1 Desulfobulbaceae bacterium | reverse complement strand
ATAATATAACCTCCTTAAAATATCTATATATCTATTAACAATTCGTTATGTACCTATTGACACCGTCATGCATACAGGATTTTACATGGGGTTTCTTTTCCGAAACTCTGCAAGATCACGCTCAAATCCGCCGGGCACCTCTTCTTCTTTCCAGAAGACATAAGGGTTTGAACGAGGCTCTTTCACGTGCTGCGGCAGAGGTTCAACTTCCATGACCTGCAGGAAGGTCGGCAGGCCGATACGCTGGATGGATTCACCAATCCTCTCCCGGTTCTTGCCCTCTTCCATCCACCAATCCCAACATTTTTCGATAACATCTTTCAGTTCTTCGAAGTCATTTTCAGTCTTCATTTCAATAAAAGGATAAATCATGGTGGCTATCTGGGCACCATCGAGGATCGGGGCCTTCGCACCGATGAGGATGGTGGCTCCCTGCACAAGACCCGGGCGCAGAGCGCGGGGCATAACGTTGATGCAGTGCATGCAGCGGGTGCATTCTGCATCATCTATCTTCAGTTCGTCACCTTCCATCCACATACAGCCTGTGGGGCAGAGATCAAGAACTTCAGCTTTCATATCAAATGCACCCCAGTCGCGGCCTAAATAGGAGCCGCCGTTTGCCGGGAATTCACCGCTGATGTAGCTTTTCACAGCCGCCTGGTCAATGCGGATGTCATCTTTCCAGTTACCGATTACTGCAAGATCGGAACGGGCAATGGCAGCAACACAGTCGTTGGGGCAGCCGGAGAATTTAATTTTAAACTTGTAGGGGAAGGCCGGACGGTGCAGCTCATCCTGGTAGGTCATGGTGATATCATGACAGGCAGCCTGGGTGTCATAGCAGCTCCACTCGCAGCGGGCCTTGCCGAGACAGCAGGAAGGGGTACGAAGGTTACCGCCGGAGCCGCCGAGGTCAACGCCGACATCATGGGTCAGCTCATAGAAAATTTCCTCCAGCTGCTCTGTGAATGTTCCCAGGAGAACGAGATCGCCGGTGGAGCCGTGCATATTGGTCATGCCGGAGCCGCGTCTTTCCCAGATCTCACAGATCTGACGCAGAATTTTCGAGCTGTAGAATTTACTCGAGGGCTGGTTGACCCGGACGGTATGGAAATGGGCAACACCGGGAAATTGTTTGGCAACGTCAGAATAACGGCCGACAATTCCGCCGCCATACCCGAAAACACCGACGATACCGCCGTGTTTCCAATGGGTGATCTTGTCCTTGTAGGAAAGTTCCAGCTGTCCGAGAATGTCCCAGCAGGCATCATTTTTTTCAGCCTGTCTCTTAATGTCTGTGACAAAACTCGGCCAAGGACCGCTTTCCAACTCATCCAACATAGGCGTATCATGCTTTGGCATCTTTGTTTCCTCCTTAACGGTCTATTGTTCTTAAACAACCTTAACACTTAAGGTTAACCTTTAACCTCCCGTAACCAATCGCTTTTAGCACATAAGAAGCACTGGCAACATCTGCAAACCCGGAGCAAAAACGATTGAATACTCATTCAGTAAATGCCGGAACATATCGCTCAGACGGCCCTTTGTCAACAAAAAACACAAAGAAAAATGCGCATTATTTTATTTTATCAACACTGCAAAATAAAAAAACCGCGCCACTCCATTTATGCGGAGTGATGCGGCTGTATTTTGCCAGAACAAACCCGAAAAAACTTCTACTTTACCTTGCCCGGATTAAGTGGCTTTTCCATGCGTATGACAAAAATGAGAATTGAGGGAATAATAAAAACAGTAAAGACGGTAGATACTGCAAGACCGCCGATAATAACACTTCCCAGACCCCTGTAGAGTTCCGAGCCTGAGCCCGGAAATACCACCAGCGGCAGCATGCCGAAGATACTGGTTGTAGCACTCATATAAATGGGGCGCAGCCTGCTCCTGACTGATTCGAGCACGGCCTCCCGATACTCCATATTATTGTAATGTACGTTGTTCAGTGCCTGGTGCACGATGAGTATGGCGTTGTTTACCACAATACCGATGAGTATGACAAAACCGAGCATGGTCAAAATGTCCATGGGCTGCGGTGTGGAACTTAAGAGATTGAGCAGTTTCAGACCGATGAAGCCGCCGGCACCGGCCAGGGGAACGGTCAGCATAATAATGAGAGGATAAATAAAATTGCCAAACAGCGAGGCCATGAGAAGATAGGCAATTGCAGAAGCCAGGATAAAATTCCACTTCAGGGCCTCTCTTGTTTCCGTGAGCTTGTCTGCAGCCCCGCTCATTCTGACATTAAGACCTTTCAAAAGGCCCATTTCCCGGACGGGCTTAATGATCTTCGCCTCAATTTCCTCCATAGCCCCTTGCAGCGGCACTTCCATGGGCGGCGTCATCTGCAGGGTAATGGTCCGATTTCTTTCAAGGTGTCGGATCTGTGTCATACCTGTAGTGCGTTCAAGGTCTGCCAGGGTTGAGACCGGCACCACCATACCTCCCGGCATGGCAATCATTGATTGGTAAAGAGCCTCCGGGGTCCTGATGGAATCGTCGTCTGTTTTAAGCACAAGATCTATTGTTTTCCTCCCTTCCTGCTTGAAATCTCCGACTATCCTGCCGTCCATGAGGACATCAAGCGCTACGCCAAGATCGGCTGCACTCATATTGTTGGCCTTCAGGCGTTCCCGGTTGGGTACAATTTTCACTTCAGGATAACTGAGTTCAATGGAAGGTATGGGGCGGACCTGGGTGTCGGGCAGGGCCTGCTTTGCCTTGCCGAACATCATGCCGGCGACCTTGACTATCCTGTCAAGGTCGTCGCCGCTGATATCAACATCTATGGTGCGGCTCCTGCCAATCCTGCTCTGGAAAATACCTGCCTGCATGGAGACGCCGAACATGCCTGGAATGGAATATATCATGCGCCTGAACAGGGGCAGCAGTTCGGCTGCCCGATCCCAGTCGGTAGCCATGGCGCCAAACAGCATAATAGACTCCCTTGCTACATAAAACATATTGAGAATGCCCGGGTAGCCATCGTGTTCTTTCTGGAGATGCGGCTCTGCCATGACAAAGAGCTTTTCACCGATGTCCTGTCTTTCCTGTTGCGAAAGACCAGGAGGAGGCACCAGAATGCTGAGCACAAAATTGCGGTTGCCCTGGGGCAGGTAATCAGTCTGGGGCATGAGAAAAAAAACCGAGCCGCCAGCCAGAAGAATCAGGAGGCTAACGGTCCCGATCCGGGTGGCCCAGTTTCTGGTGGCCAGGGAAACCACCTGCATAATATAGGTGGCAAGCCTGGTTCCACTCCGGGCAAGAACACCCTCTCCCTTCTTTACCTTTTTAGACGAAACTGAAAAAAGCTTGAAGGCAAACATGGGAATTACAGTCATGGATACGATCAGGCTCAACGATACCGCCCCGACAACTGCAATGGCGATATCCCGGAAGAGCTGGCCGGCCTCCTCCTGAATAAATACAACAGGTAGAAAAACGGCAATTGTTGTCAGGCTCGAGGCAATAATGGCACCCCATACCTCCCGTGTGCCATCGTATGAGGCCTGAAAGGGCGATTTGCCCATTTTGCGGTGGCGGTCAATATTTTCAATGACGACAATGGCATTATCCACCAGCATTCCCACCGCAAATGCTATACCGGCAAGGCTGACCACATTGAGGTTGCGGCCCATGGCTTTCATAAAGATAAACGTGCCGATAATACTGATGGGAATGGAAGTGGCCACCACCAATGTTGACCTGATGCTGCGCAGGAAAATAAGCAGCACGATAACTGCCAGCATGCCGCCGATAAGGATATTCTGCTTGATAAGGTCAATGGCGGCGTTGATATAACGCCGCTGGTCATAGACCCATTCGAGGCTGATATTCTGCGGCGCAAGTTTTTCAGCGTTAAGCCATTTTACTACCTCTTCGACCCGTTCCGTCATGGCCAGGATATTGGTACCGGGTTCAGGTTTGACGCCGACAGCCATGCCGCCTTTGCTGTTATGAATAACCGTGCTTTCACGTTTGCTGTAGCCCCGCTTTATCTGGGCCACATCGGCAACAGTTACCCTTTTTTCCCCGGTTGAAACGAGAACGACATTGGCAATATCTTCCTCAGAGTTGAATTCACCCGTGGTGCGGATCCTGAAATCGCGGCGGCCGACTCCCATGTTGCCTGCCGAAACATTCACGTTTTCGCCGCGGATCGCCTGTATTAAATCATTAATTGTCAGGCCGTAGGCGGCAAGCTGTTCCGGGCTGACGATAATATGCATCTCATCTTCGACGCCGCTGCCAATAAAGAGGTCCGCCACACCCTCTACGCGCTCCAGGTGCTGACGGATTTCATTTTCAAAAAATGTCCTGTAGGTTTCAATATGCCTGGGATTTGTTTCATCGGACTTGAGGATGATCCAGATGACCGGTGAAGTTGCCGCGCCGGTGGCATTGATAATCGGCTTGTCCACCCCTTCGGGATAGGAGGGGACCTCATTCAGCTTGTTGGAAACGCGCAGCAGCGCATCATCAACATTGGTGCCAAGTTTGAAGGTCAGGGAAATGGAGCTCTGCCCATTGAAGGCTTCGCTCTCCATTTCAGTGAGGGCAGGAATACCTTTGAGGGTTTTTTCCTGTTCTTCGATAATTTCCCGTTCCATCTCATATGGCGTGGCCCCCCGCCAAGTAGTCGTTACGGTAATGACCGGTTCGACGACCGTCGGGCTCAGCTGATATGGCAGTGTCTGCAAACTTATGACACCAAAAAGGACAACTAAAATAATACCGACCAAAATGGTGACCGGTTTTTTAATTGAAAAACTTACAATATCCATACATTAAACCATGCTATTTGTTGCCGATGGTAACGGCTTGGCCTTCGCGTAGTCTCTCATTTCCTTTAATAACGACCATGTCACCATTCTCCAAGCCTGCCCCAACTATTCCGACAAACATGCCGTCATAGCCCGTGACCTGCACCGGGACCATTTTGGCAGTGGAATCCTTCACCAGCCAGACGATATTCTGGCCGAACCTGTCAAGCAGTGCATCCCGGGGCGCCTTCAAGCCGTCCATTTTCTCTGCCGAAGGTATCAAGGCCCTGGCCTCCATGCCCTCGATAAGGCCCGTCGTATTTTTCAGGCGAATTTTCACATCAAAGGTCCTTGTAGCCACATCGCCCTTCGGCACAAAACTGAGAAACCGGCCTGTGCTCTTTTCGTTGTCGATGTTAATCGCCAGCTCTTTACCGGGCTTGAGGTATTTCAACATTTCAGCCGGGACATTGACCACGATATCAACCGAACTGTCATCGGCGATAACTGCCACCATGCCGCCATTATCGACCCACTCCCCCTTTTCTGCGTTCTTCTGCACCACTATGCCGTCAAAAGGGGCAAGTATCTTCTTTTTTTTCTTTTCAAGAAGCAGCCTGTCCATCGAGGCTTTCAACGACATGGACCTGTTTTGCAGCATTTTACTTTTGAAAAAATATTCATCATAGGCGGATTCGGAGACAGAGCCCTCCTTGAAAAGAGGCTCCCTTTTGTTCAATTCCTTCTGGGCCTGCTGAAGCTCGACCAGCACCAGTTCATAATCTGCCCGGGTGGCGCTGATGGCCGTATCCAGGATGTCTGCCCCCAGGCTGACCAGGGGTTCAGCGTTTTTTACCCGATACCCCTCCTCAAAAAAGACCTCTTCAACAACACCTTCAACCTCGGCGGCAACATCAGATTTGCGGGCGTAGTATACAGTACCCACAAATTCCACCATGGGCTCCGCCTCACCGTGCACAATCTGCGCCACCTCAACAAGGGCAGGAGGGGGCCCTTGTGGCTGTGCTTGCGCCTTGGTATCTGTTTTGCCTTCTTCAGCCGCAAAACCGCTCTTCACAAGCAGTAAAAAAATACACAGCACAAATAAAAAAAGGTTTGTCTTTATCTTCATGAATCTGCGACTCCTATGGCTTGGAGGACTAAAAATTTTGCCGTATGTCCTTTGAACATATTTACCCTTGCTTTTTTGTTTTATAGCGCATAGTGGCCAGCGCTCACAAATTTGTGAGTTATAGCAAGAATAAACGCCAAAAGACAAGCAATTTCAGGCTCTATAGAAAAAAACAATCAGGGAAAAAGTGACTCTTTGGCAGCATGGACAAAAAGATGGGTGAATACCGGCGTAAATCTACGCCACCATGAAAAATACAAAAATAATTCAGGGGTTGCCGGACGCTGGAATTGAAGCAGAATTTTTCTTTCAGGCAAATGACGGCGCAAAAAGAAAAAACCGGGTTACTTCTTTTTTGCTTTTACTTTTTTCTTTGGCCTTGTCTTGCCATGCGAACCGCGAAAAATTTTGCCTTTTTTAGTCTTTTTATCTCCCTTTCCCATAAAAACAACACCTCCTTCTTTTCACATTACAAATAATACGTAAACTGTTGCACTGCTGAGTCTATCTCACAATGGTTGATCCTCTTGCAAAATCCCCGCTGCCTCAAGCATTGCCCAGCTTTCCGGGTGCCTGTCTCTGTCTTTTGCCTCCCCGTGACGCAGGATACGCATGTGATCGAGTAAACGGTTTGCAAGAACTTTGCCAAGCTGCACTCCCTCCTGGTCAAAAGAATTGATATTCCAGATAAAGCCCTGCATGACAATCTTTGCCTCATACAGTGCCAATAATCCACCCATTGTGTGAGGATCCAGTTTATCAGCCAGAAGAATTGAGCTTGGCCTGTTTCCGGCAAAAAAACGGTTTGGGTTCTCATTCTTCTGGCCGGTGGCAAGCGCAAGGGCCTGCGCCAACAGGTTAGCAACAAGTTTTTGTTGCGATGTCGTACTCTTGATATCAAGGTCAATTTTATGCTGGCTTTGCCTGAAACCGATGAATTCTGCCGGCACAATGGCCGTACCCTGGTGCAGCAGCTGGTAAAAAGCATGCTGGCCATTTGTGCCCGGCTCGCCCCAGACAATGGGCCCCGTCGAGCAGCAAACCTTTTCACCATTTCTGGTCACGGACTTGCCGTTGCTTTCCATGTCGCACTGCTGCAGATGCGCCGGAAAACGCAGCAGAGCCTGGCTGTAAGGCAGGACAGCCACAGTCTCATGACCGAGAAAATTATGGTTCCATATTCCCAGCAATGCAAGGAGAAGGGCGGGATTTTTCTTTATATCTTTCTCCTCGCTTTTCCGGTCCATCTCATTTGCGCCGCGCAGTATCTCTACAAGAGCATCATAGCCCAGAGCAAAACCTAGCATCACCGCCCCCACCATTGATGTTGCGCTGTAGCGTCCACCTATATAGTCATACATGTGAAAAGAGTGCAGGTATTTCTGCGGGTTGTCCATGGGGCTTCCCTGACCGGTAATGGCCACAAAGTGCTTCCCGGGATCCAGGCCTGCCCTGCTATAAGCAGCTCGAGCCATCTCCTCATTAGTAAGCGTTTCAAGGGTTGAGCCGCTTTTTGATACAACCCCTACCAGGGTCCGGGAAAGATCAAGATTCTGCAAAACCGCTGCCGCATCATCCGGGTCCACATTAGAAATGAAGTGGACCCTTCTGTTTTCCGGGGCATAAGCAGCAAGGGCAAGAAAGAGGGCGCGTGGCCCAAGGTCGGAGCCACCGATGCCGATATTGACATAATCTGTAAAGGTTTCTCCCCGGGTATTCGTTATTTCGCCCTTGTCCAGCTGTGACAGGAAAACCTTCAGCTTGTCAAGCTGCTGCTTTGCCTGTTGTGTAGCATCGGCATTGTAGGGAGAATCGCTGAAGATATCGCGGCATGAAGTGTGAAGCACCTGACGATTTTCGCTTTCATAGCCTTCAATCCTGTTCATGACATCGCCGCGCTTCATAGCAAGGAACTGGTCCACGGCACCGGACTGGTCGGCGAGCTGCTGCAGTCCATTGAGCACAGCATCATCTACTCTCTGGGTACTAAAAAGCAGGTCAAATCCAGCAGCACTGGCTTTATAGTTTGCAATTCTGTCAGGGGATAGGGCCCCGGGAGCTGTGAGATCAAAAGGGTTGCGGGCCAATTTCGTTAGCTTTTCATATACCGGCAGCTCATCAAGACCTGTTGTATTCCATGTCATAGTTTCAAGCTCTAAGAGGAGGTTCTTTCCATGTTTGTGGCGCTGACTGACAGATGGACTTCATTTCCCTGATAACCTTAGCATAATCCTGCTGGCCGAACACCGCGGATCCGGCAACAAATATGTTGGCTCCGGCTCCGGCCACATCCCCAATGGTCACAGGGCTGACACCGCCGTCAACCTCTATGCCGACCTCAAGACCCCGCTCTTCTATCATTTTCCGGAGGGTCTTTATTTTGTTAATAGATGATTTGATAAAGGACTGGCCGCCAAAACCGGGATTTACACTCATAAGCATGACAAGGTCAACATCGCGCAATATTTCATCCAGGCTGCCTAAAGGGGTTGCAGGATTGAGAACCACGCCTGCCTTTATTCCCAGCTCCCTGATCCTGCTGACGGTACGATTGAGATGGGGACAGGCCTCAACATGGACTGTAATCCAGTCTGCGCCTGCCTTGGCAAAGTCCTCTATATAGCTGTCAGCATCTGTAATCATCAGGTGCACATCCAGGGGCAGGTTGGTAATCCTGCGCACAGAGGCGACCACCGGTGGACCGATGGTTATATTGGGTACAAAATGGCCATCCATAACGTCTACGTGGATGATTTCTGCGCCTGCTTTTTCAACAGCCTTGATCTCTTCACCCAGACGGCTGAAATCTGCAGACAGGATGGAAGGTGCCATCATAAATTCCTGCATGCTGCTCATTGTCTCCCCTTTTTTGAAATAAAAAATTTTGTGAAGATTATTTTTCTGGTTCTTCAGAAGGTTTGATATTATTTGCGTCTGGCTTTAAGGCATTATCTGGACGCGCGGCGCCAACCGCTATCATAACATAGGCATTGGGCAAAATATATTTCCTTGCCACCTCTATCACCTTTGCAGCATCAATCTCCTCTATGGCCTGTATATACCTGGAGCCAAAATCCTGTCCCAGGCCATACGTTTCGTTTAAGCCCAGCTCGAGCGCCTGGGCGCTATGGGTCTGCAAAGCCAGCTCATACTGGCTTATGAGTATATTTTTTGCCCTGTCCAACTCTTCTTCATCCACCCTTTTTTCGCGGATGGTTTTGAGTTCATGCCAGACACTGTTTATGGCCTGTTCCTTTTTCTCGGGGCTGGTTCCCACATAAATGCCGAATGCTCCGGTATCCAAACCAAAAAATGAAAAGGACGAAAGACTGTAGGCTAAGCTCTGCTTATCCCGCAACTCAATGAAAAGCCTGCCGCTCTGTCCGGACAGGATAGTATCCAGGACCTCAAGGCCAAAGCGATCAGTGTCCTTTAACGTTGCACCCAAGAATCCGATAACCAGATGGACCTGCTCCTTGTCGCGGCTTATCTCCTTGATCTTTTCTTTTGTCAAGGTGGTTGGAGGCAACATCTCCTCCTCTATCCTCTTATTTTCCCAGCTTTTTTCCCTCTGCCAGTCGCCGAATAAACGGTTGACCAGGTCTTTTGTCTCCTCAGCCTTGACATCTCCTGAAATTGCCAGGACCAAATTCTCAGGTCTGGCATGTTTAAAATAGATGCCCTCCAAGGCAGCAGCGGTAAAACTTTTGATGGCATCTGCAGAGCCGATACTGTTCAGGCCATAGGGATGGCCACCAAACAACTGGCTGTTAAATTCCTGAAAGGCCAGCGAGGTAAGGGAGTCGTCCTGCTGTTTAAGCTGGGCCAGTAGTTCCGGGCGTATTTTTTCAGCCTCCTGGGGATCAAATGCGGGTTCCCGCATGACATCCCGGACCAGCACCAGGCCATCGGGGAAAAACCGCGCCAGGAAATCCGCTTTTATACCAAAGGTGTTCTTGCCGCTGAACCCGGTGAGTCCACCTGCCATGTCCGCCACAGCCTCTGCAAGTTCCTTGGCAGTCATGCGCCGGGTCCCCTTGGGCAGAAGGTCGCTGATAAAGGAAAAGGCACCGTTTGTCAATGGGGTCTCCTCCCGCAGTCCTCCCGGAAAGACTGCCCTGATACCCACTGTGGGCACTGTGTCATCCTCCCGCACCAGTAACGTTATGCCGTTTTCAAGCCTGAAACGGTGCACCCGGCTCAGATAGGAATTTGGCAGCATCGCTTCTGAGTCACTATGGATTGCAGCTTCCCGGGCCCTGGCAATAGATGTTTCAATCTCTTGCATACCAGGCTCAAAAACACTGTCTGCAGGCATAAGAAAACCAACATTAATGGTTTTTTCGCTGAAATATTTCTGGGCCGCCTTTTTGATATCTTCATGGGTTACGGCACGGATTTTCTCAAGATACTCTTCTTCTCTCGGATCCCCGGTCATCATCTCGAAGGATCCCAGGACCCGGGCCTGGCCTTCCACCCGTTCCAGATTGAAAACAAAATCACTTTCCAGGCCGCGTTTAGCCCGCTTTAACTCTTCATCGGTTACGAAAAAATATTGCAGCTTGAACAACTCTGTAAGTGTTGCCTCAAAAGCCGGGAGCATATTGTTGCCGTCAAGAACTGCTGTTATCTCAAACATACCCGGATCGGCTGGAGTAAAAGCTGATGCATTGATTCCGTACACGAGTTGTTTATCATCCCGCAGTGATCTGTAGAGGCGTGAAGTTTCACCATGCCCGGCAATCTGGGCCAGTACATCAAGAACCGGGGTGTCAGGACTGTCAAATTTTGAAACAGGAATGGCAATTGCCATCTGGGGCTGCATAATATCAGCCTTAAGGGTAAAAAATCGCGCCTGCTCCTGAACAGGCTCAACAGGCAGGGCTGGAGGTTCTGTTTCACCTCTGGCCATATTGCCCATGATATCAGTCGCCCTTGCGATGACTTCCCGTCCCTTGACGTCGCCCGCCACAACCACCGTCATGTTCTGCGGATAATAATGTTTTCTGATATACTCCATAATCTTGTCACGACTGAAGCTGTTTATTGACTCCACATTGCCAATGACAGGAAGCCGATACGGGTGTTTGGTGTACGCTGTTGCCATCAACTCGTGGAACAGCGTTATATTGGGCCGGTCATACCGCATGGAAACTTCTTCCAGGACAACTTTTTTCTCGCGTTCCAGCTCAAGCGGGTCAAAGACTGAGTGCATGACTGCTTCAGCCAGTAACTCAAATGCCATGTCCCAGTGGACTGCCGAAAGGGTGGCATGATAAACCGTGTATTCATATGATGTATAGGCATTGATCCGTCCACCGACACTTTCAATGGCCCCGGCAAGCTCACCAGGCCCCCTTGTTTCCGTCCCTTTAAAAATCATATGTTCTATAAAATGGGTGATGCCCGCCTCGTCTGCATTTTCATATACGGAACCGGTTTTGACCCAGATCTGGACTGTTGCCACCCTTGTTCCCGGCATCTCTTTGACAAGGACAGTCAAGCCATTTTCCAAAGTTACTTTATGAAGGTGAGGGGCCAGTTCTTCTGCCGTCAGGGGTGAAGTACTCATAATTGCCACCAATAGGATGTTGAGAAGTATTGCTATAGAGCGCATAGTTTTCATTTCTCTGCTGTTATTTTACTGATTTTATTATCAAATAGTGCACCATACTGTACTTTTCTCTTTGTCGTCAATCGCTAATAAACCAACACAGTATTATGTTCAGGCTGTCCCGCAGAGTATTGCAGAATCATTGGGGCCCTTAAATTGCAGCCGCTGAATGTCCCTGGCTCCGGCCTGCTGCATTAAAGCGCTCACTTCTTTCTCTGAGTAGGAGCGCCCATGGTTATTAAGAAGCATATTCATTGAAAAGAGTGCCGGGAAAAGCGGGCCGTCCAAGGAGTCGTTCAAGAAAAAATCGTGGACCAGGATAAGGCCGCCAGGCTCCAATGCCTGCATCGTTTTTTCAATTAGTTTCTGACATTCCTCCAGAGAATTGGAGTGCAGTATCTGTGACAGCCAGGCCACGTCATATGGCCCATCGATAGGGTCTGTATTAAAGTCGCCGGCGACAAAATTAATGCGGCCAGCCACACCGAACCTCTTCGTTGTCTTTTTGGCAAAAGGCTCGGTCGTCTTATGGTCGTAGATCGTCGCCTTGAGCTGAGGGTTTGCCAGGCAGAAGTGGATGGCATGGGTGCCAGGACCTCCGCCCAGGTCAAGCAGGTGCTGCCGCCCCTCCAGATTTACCGAGGCCGCTATTGTCGGTGCAATGGCCATGGCCAGGTTAAACATGCCCATCTGAAAGCTTTCCCGTTCCACCTCCTCGCCGTGGAACCTTTTTTCCACTGGCCGCCCCAGGACCACAGCTTCATGCAATTTGGCCCAGGCATCAACCAGATGGAAGTGATGCATGATTATGTATCCAATATAGCCTGGCGCGTCTTTTGCCAGGTGTGAACGGCTGAAACCGGTATTTTTATAGCGGCTGTCACCATGTTCCAATAGTCCCATTGCTGTGAGCGCATTGAGGAGCATTGCCAGGCCCTTCTCATTTGCCCCAATTTTTGCACTGACCTCTTCGGCTGTCAGTTCTTCGTCGCTCAATGCTGTAAAAATTTCCAGTTTTACTGCAGCATGGACTGTGCTTGACCGCCAATAGGCGCTTGAGACACTTAACAGCTGGCCAATATTCCATTCAGCTCCATTACCCATTCAGCTCTCCTGTTCGTCCCGGGTTTACTTTCTGCAAAACCGGTAGTTTCTTTTTATGTTACAATAGGGCATAATACAAAATGATCACCAAAAAACAATTATACTATAAACATCTTAGAGAAGGTGCGCTTGACTGCTTTCGGCGCGCAAGTTTACAGTATAGTAATACCTGAAAAGGTTTGAGCAACCACAGAAAATCTATCACATGCTGAGCTTTATGAGGAAACTTAAATCCTGCCGGGAAATATTGTGCTAGTTATCCGCTGCGCTGCCTGTAAAAATAAGCTGTGGAAATATGATAAGATCGGGCCGGGTGAGGTTTTGCGTTGTCACAAGGCAAGAATTGCTAAAAAATATACCTTTACAGCCCAGGATGAGAAGATACAATGTACTTGCGGCAAAGAAATTGGGATAAATAAGGGCTCTTTTATCAAAATGATCAACAGGGCCTTTACGTATTCCGGTACCAAGAGAAACAGTTGACCTGCCTCCAGGTTTATAAATAAGCCGACATTACAGATGTATAACAAGTTTTTTGGATTCAAAGAAAAGCCCTTTAAGCTGGTACCAAACCCAGAGTATCTTTTTTTGAGCAAAAGCCATGAAGAGACACTGGCCCATCTCACTTACGCCATTTCCCAGGGTGATGGTTTTGTTGAGGTAACCGGGGAGGTCGGGACCGGCAAGACCACCTTATGCCGAGTTTTTCTGGAAAATCTGGATAAATCCATCCATGCCGCTTATATTTTCAACCCTAAACTCGATGCGTTGCAGCTTCTCAAGGCAATCAACGATGAGTTCGGTATTGATTCTGAGCCTGACAACACCAAGGATTTAATCGACAGGCTCAATGCTTTTTTAATAGAGAAAAAAGGTGCCGGCCAAAAAGCCCTGGTCCTCATTGACGAGGCCCAGAACCTTTCCCTGGAGGTTCTGGAGCAGTTGCGTCTTCTCTCCAATCTTGAAACAACACAGGAAAAACTGCTGCAAATCATTCTCGTTGGCCAGCCTGAACTTCGCGACATGTTGGCCTCCCACCAGTTGCGGCAACTGGGACAGCGCATAACCATTAACTCCCAACTGTCACCTTTAACCTATGTAGAAACCAAAGACTATATCAGGCACCGTATTACCCTGGCTTCCCACCGGGCCGGACCTCCTTTTGCTAAAGCGTCCTATAACGCCATATATGAATACTCACAGGGAATACCGCGCCTGATCAATATTGCCTGTGACAGGGCCTTGCTGAATGCCTTCAGCCGCAACAGCTTTAACATCTCCGGCTCGATTACCAAAGAGGCTCTCCGTGAACTGAGAGGAAAAAAAACAGGCCTTTTATCTGGTTTGTTTCAGCGAGCTGCTGGCGTTGTCATTATATCTGCAATTTTTATCCCCGTTATACTCCTGTTGCTTTTTATTGCCAATGGAGAAGCGCCGAAAATCCCTGACATAAGCAAACTGCTTTCTCCTGAACGGGTTACGCAGGCAGAGCCCCAAAGGGATATTCCTGTAGAAGGCCAGATTGTCGAGCTATCTGCCCCATCTGAAATGCCTGTTGCACTTCAAGCAGAAGCGCCTGGCGCACTTCAGGAAAATTCCCTACCAGAAAGTCATGCGGCTGAATCGGGCAACAACATAGAGACTCTGACGGCGCACATAAATAATAGCGGAAGCCCTCTTGCGACAGGGACGCCCAATGCTGAGCAAAAAGTCCCAAACAGCATGGACAAGCAAAAATTTGGGGCCTATTTGCAAAAACTCAATTCCCGTTTCTCCAGGAATATCTCCATCGAGGGAATCCTGAAGCTCTGGTTGCCGACCACCGAGATAAAAATAAACCAAGATAAAATAATAGCTGACCAGCTCTTCTTCGAGGAGGAAGCCAAACTGTATGATTTGGAACTGAAGTCTATTGCGACCGAATCAGACCTTGCCTTTATCGAGACCCAGAATCTTCCTGTAATATTTACTTTCTACCTGACTGGACATACTTGGCCCAAATATCTTGCAGCGGCATATATTGACACTGAAAAAGTTTATTTTTTTGCTGACGCACAGAGCCAAACAGTCTCTGTGGACAGGGATATATTTCTCCAATACTGGTCCGGGGAAGCCTATATTGTCTGGAAAAATTTCAAAAATTTGAATTGGGTGATCAGCCAAGGGTCCCGAGGTCAAGACGTCCTAACCCTAAAAAAACTCCTGCTGCGCTTAGGCTATAGCAGCGTTATTATAACAGACAGCTACGACAACGACACCGTGCAACTCATAAAGGATATTCAAGCAAAGCATTCTTTGCATGTAGACGGGATAGTCGGCACCTTTACAAAAATTGCCCTGTATAATGAAAGCTCTGAATTTATTAAACCTTCACTTGTCAGGTTTGCAGAAGCCAAAACGGAGAATGGCAGTTGAGCTCAATACTTCGCGCCCTGAAAAAGCTTGAGAGTAACCCCAGGCACCTGGAGGAAACGCCGCTCCTGGACAGCAAATTTGTCCCATTGGCAGACCGCGGCCCGCAAAAAATACCAGCAGGCCTCATCATGATGGTCTTTGGTGGCGGTATTGTCTGCGGACTTGTCATTTTGGCAGGCTGGTTGCTCTTTTCAGAAAAAACCGGGTCATCTTCTATTGGGCCGCCAGAAGTTTCCCAGCAGGGTTTACAGCAGTCAGAAATAATTCCAGTCAGGCCCAGGAACGCAGAAATTCCTGAACGTCCAGCTCCCGCACTTGCGCCCGCAAAACCTGCTGCAGATATTGGTGCTCCTCCGAAAACAGCTGCTCAGGTCCCTGAGGCAAGTCCTGTAGAAATGCCGCAACTATCATCCCCTGCAATTAAGCACAGGGAGGTTATTAAACCTGTTGCTGAGCCGGCGCCAGAATCGGCGGCCCCAAAGCCTTCAGCGCCAGGCCCTGAAACGAATGAACAGGTTGCTGCTCAAGAAGTTGCGGTTGCTGTCACTAAAGCCCCTGAAGCCGCACTAATAAAAAAGGAAATTGAAATTCCTGCCCTCAATGACCCTGGAATGAAGCTGCAGGCAATCACATGGTCAAAAGATCGGCAAAAGCGCATAGTGGTTATCAACAACCGCATTCTACGTCAGGGGGAAACGGTTTCAGGTTACCGCATTGACACCATTAACCAGGATGATGTCATCATCAACGATGCAGGTGAAAAATGGAAACTCGTATTCCGCATCAAGTAAATACTCAATACTGTAAAGGTATAAATCCATAATGAAAAAACTTATGCTTCTCTGTTTAATCGTCCTTTCCATCTCCGGCACCAACGCCTTGGCTGAGAGCGCAAAAGCCTTTGCCCCGGAATCCCTGCCTTCACTCATTTCAGCCATCCGGGTTGAAGGACCTCTTGATTTTTGTGGTGAACCGCTGCCGCTTAATAATCCTGATGTTCGCGAAAGGCTTGAAAAGGAGCTACTCCTCATTCTCTGGAACAGGCCGCAGGTTATCCTGTGGCTGAAGCGCTCCACCCGCTATTTTCCTTACATTGAAAAAACACTCGCCCAAAATAATATGCCGCAAGACCTTAAATATATTGCTGTAGTGGAAAGTGCCCTGCTTGATTATGCCGGTTCATCACAGGGTGCAGTGGGGTACTGGCAGTTCATAAAACAGACCGGACTCCGTTATGGGCTTTCCATTGATAAAAATATTGATGAACGGCGCAACTTTTTTGCTTCGACCAAGGCTGCGGTCGCCTATTTGCAGGACCTGCATGATCTTTTCAGTTCATGGACTCTCGCTGCCGCCGCGTATAACGTAGGGGAAGACCGGATCCAAAATGAAAAAAACAGCCAGAAGGTTGACAATTACTATGACTTTTCCCTGCCGAAGGAGACAGAAAGGTATATTTTAAAAATTATGGCAGTCAAACTTATTTTCTCCAATCCTTCCCGTTACGGTTTCCACCTCCTTGAAGAAGATTATTATCAGCCCCTGACCTTTGACCGGGTCAAAATAACCCTGCCGGGCAGAACACCTCTCTACCTTGTAGCCCAAGCCTCGGGGACATACTTTAAACAGATCAAGGATCTCAATCCCGAGATAATGGGAGATCAATTACCAAAAGGCACCCATATCATTGCCGTGCCGAAAGGTTCAGGAGAGAGCTTTCACTCCCTTTTCGCCAAACTCTCGAAAAAATGGCGGCAGGAATACAATATGCATATCTATATTGTTAAAAAAGGCGACAGCCTTTCCACTATTGCTGAGCAGTTCAATGTTACTCTGCCTTCCCTCATGGCCTGGAATGACTTACGCTCAGATAATTTTATCCGCCCAGGCGAAAAGCTTATCATCTACCAATAATGACTTTCTTGATTCCGCATCAGGGATTCTTCACGTTTAAAACAAGTATTGAAAACCGCTTAGCGCATGAAGAATAAATTAATTTTTTTGGGAGTGGTTGCACTGCTTGTTGCAGCCTTTTTCTTTTTTCTGCCTAAAGGTCAAGAAAAGGGGGAATGTTTAGATGGAAATTGCTTTAACGGTACCGGTACGCTTGTCTTCAAGGACGGCAGAAGGTATACAGGCAACTTTGCCAATGGCAGCTACAATGGCCATGGGGTATTGCTTCTGACAGATGGAAGAAAATATGACGGGGCATGGGAAAACAACCTGCCAAACGGTTTTGGCACCCAGACCAACCCTGATGGAACAATCTATACCGGGGCATGGAAAGATGGCAAATATGAAGGGCAGGGGACACTGACAACCGCTGATGGCGGTTCGTATACAGGGACCTGGAAAGATGACATGCCGCATGGCATCGGCACGCTGACCAAGCCTGACGGCAGCAAATTTACCGGCGAATTCCGAAACGGCAAAACCGTTGGGGATGGTGTGCTGGTCACACCTGAAGGCAAGGAGAAAAAAGTTTCCTTGTGAGTTGCCTGTGACACATATCATGCCGGCAACATTAACTATATGAAAACTATATGGTTTTTAACACTGAAAGCGGAGTAATATTTTTTTTGGGAGATAGTTTATGAGTAAACAAACGCTCAAAGTGCGGACTCCCCAGTTCCCGCTTTATTCTGAAGTGCGTCATCTGCTCCAGGTTTTTGAAGGTATTTCCCAGTCTGCTATCAAAAAAATGCTCAAAACCATTGAAGGACAAACCGGGACACCGCGGCATCCTGTGGACTGGACAGATCCTGAATCCTGGGTGCAAAAAAGATTGAGCGGTGAATCCGCTGTTCTGGCCCAACGCATCTGGCAGGAAAGCAACAATGAAGTCAATCCGCGACATGTGTATGGTTCATACCTTTTTATTAACAACAATGGATTGTTGACGGATAATGTTTTTGGAGTCTATCAAATCACGCCGCGTGGCCAGGCCTTTCTCGATAATGACCCAAAACTCCTGGCTGAAATTGATGACAACGAGGGCATTCCCCACCTTTTACGAATTCTTGCCGGCAAAACAACGGCCAGACGGCGTGATCTTTTGCCCGAGTGGAGCGATTTCTTAAGAGAACACTCCCACTTCGGAACGCTAGCCACCATCAGGGATACATTGCGCCGCAGATTGAACAATCTTGCAGAAAGAGGATATGTCTCTCGAGAAGGTGTAACCTATCTTATCACCAAGAAAGGCCTGGAGTATGCAGAGCTTTTCACCCAGGGCGATCTTGACCAGAAACGTGATATTGTCAGAGCCATAAAGGTTTTTAACCAGGAGCAAATGCAAAAACTGAGCAGCCTGCTTGCCTTTATGAACCAGCGGGATTTCGAGTTTCTCGTCCAGGAATTACTCGAATCACTGGGATATGAAGATATAAAAATAACCAAAGAAAGCGGCAGCAAGGGTGTTGAGGTGACAGCCTTTATTCAGTCCGGCATCAGCACGCTTCCTGAAGTCATACATGTCAAGCGCTATCAGGCCGCAACAGGAAGGCCCGCGTTAGACCAGCTCCGTGAAGCTATCACGCGCCATGCTTGCCTGCGCGGCACCTTAATCACACTGGGCCGCTTCACGCGGGAATGCAAAGAAGCCGCCTTAGTTGCAGATGCGCTGCCCGTGAAACTTATCGACGCCAAACATCTGCTGTTGCTGCTGAGTGAAAACATGATTGGCGTCACCAGGCAATCCGTCGCGCTCTATCATATTGATGATGAATATTTTTCCTCATCAAATGATACTTCGGCAACATCTGAAAACTAATACTTCATATAATCAGGCTGCTCAGAATCTGTGAACTTCTCTTGTCTTTGACGTTTTGTTCATAATTTTTTCCATGGCTTTTCAAGATCCTTGGGAGTATTGATCTGATACAGCCGTATTTTTCTGCTCCGGGGAAACTCATATTTAATCAATGATTTTAAATATTTATGCAGCCCCTTCTTTTCAACAACCTGTTCCTCTTCACGGTAGCCCCGTTCACGCACAAGAAACGTATTATCGCCAAGCAATAACACAGCAATGGAACGGTTACGCTTATAGGACAGCAATTCAATACCCTGGGGCGGGCTCAGTTTTTCAAGCTTCGGCAAAAGGGTACGGATGACAGAATCAATATTAACTAAGGCCATTGGCTGTTGTTAATTATGGCAGGCGATGATCCTCGTGCGGATAACATCGGGGTGCGCTTCGATCGTGGCTATCACCTCTTGGGGGACGGGGGACTCAACATCAATTATATTATAGCCGATGAGCCCGTTGCTCTCGTTGATATAGCTCGCTATGTTTATGTCGTTGGCACCTATAATGTTGGTGGCAAAGCCGATCATGCCGGGAATATCCCTGTTTATCATGATTAACCGGGCATGGCAGCTCCCGGAAGGTATGGATTCAACTGTAGGGAAGTTAACTGAGCGGCTGATTGTGCCATACTCAAGGTAGTCTTTCAGCTCTGAGACAGCCAGGCAGGCGCAGTTTTCCTCACTTTCCTCAGTGCTGGCCCCCAGATGCGGCGATGTCAGAACCTTAGGGTGGCTCAAGTTTTTCTTGTTCGGAAAATCGGTGATATAGCCATCCAGCTTTCCTTCATCAAGGGCTTTTAGAACAGCCCCATCCTCAACAATTTCCCCACGGGCAAAATTAATCAGAGTAGCTCCGGGTTTTATCTTTTCCATAAATTCATGGTTTACCAAACCTTGGGTCTTTTTATTTAAGGGAACATGTAATGTAATAATATCAGAAAGCTGTATTACTGCCGCAAGGTTTCTGGCAAGCTTGACATCGTATGATAAGGCATGAATATTTTCAAGGGCCGGAAAGGGATCAAAAGCAACCACGTTCATCTGTCTCTGCACTCCGCCATTCGCAACCATCACCCCTATTTTCCCTGCGCCAATGACACCAAGGGTCTTGCCTGCCAGCTCCACTCCCCTGAAGGCTGCCTTGCGTGACTCCACCGCTGCGCTGATTGCAGCATCATCGAGCCCTGCCAGCTCTTTACACAACTCCACCCCTTCATGGATATGCCTCATTTGGATGCCCAGCATGGTAAACAGCAACTCTGCTACGGCATTGGCATTGGCGCCCGGGGTATTAAAAACGCAGATACCCTGCGCAGTGGCCTTGTCCACCGTAATATTATTTACTCCGGCACCGGCTCTTGCCACTGCCAGAAGTTCCGGATAGTCATCCGTATCCACCCGACTGCTTCGCACTACAATACCATGCGGATCAGCCTCATCTGGGCCAACATTAAAGTTGGGGCCGAAGAGCGCCAGCCCTTCCGGTGCGATGCGATTGATTGTTTTTATGCGGTAAGTTTCCATACCTATTGGGATTACCTGGATTGAAGGCCGTTGTCAAGTGCAAGCTCCCCAAAGAGTTCTTCAGTTAAATGCTTGAAGACAAAAACTTGCAATGCCTTTTACAGGCGTGGACGATGCACGATCAACATTGGCCGCTGGCAATTGTCCGCCACGTCATCCGCCAGTGAGCCAAGCAGCATTTTTTTTATGCCGAAGCCTTCAGATACTGCCATGATAAGGAGGTCATGCGTCTGGGCCTCTATGATAATTGTCTCCAGGCGCGCTTCAGTTTTGATGACATTACATTTTACAAATGGCAGCTTCTTGCTTGCGGCCCAGTTGTGTAACTTCTTTTCATAATCTGCCGCCTCCTGGTCCTGCACATCCGCTGAAAGGAGACGCAGCAGTGTAATGGTGTGTTTCCCGACATGGGCCAGGGAGCATAAGGTATCTCCCACTGTTTCCAGGTCGGCTGAATTAACGACCGGCACAAGTATTCTCTCTGTATGCAGTACACCGGCAAATCTAACAATTATGAGAGGACAGGGGACTGCAGAGGAAACCTCTTCCACTATCTTGTTGAAACTGTGCTCTGTTCTCTGGAAAGGGTAGCCTAACAGCACGGCAAGTGCTTCTTTTTCTCTGGCAGCTGCAATAATTCCCTTGGCTACACTTTCAGCCCGTGCCTCGCTCGTATGCAAAGTGTAGCCAATACTTCTTACTTCCTGGCCTGCGTATTCAAACAGCTCTGTTGTGTCGATTCGTGACGCACCCGCATCTATTACAGTATCAATTCTTACAGCCAGAGGCTGGACCTTGAAATGATGGGCCAATAATGTTGCCATTCTGGCCAGCCCGTTCACAGTGTTCTGGTGTGATACCCCAAAAATAACAGCCCCTTTGGATGATGGCGGTGGTGTAAGTTTTCCCCATGACCATGGGACAAGTTTTGCTTCCCGAGCTTCCTCCAGCAAAAAATCTCTGGTTGTCCGAGGTTCACCCCTTGTTGCACCATCAGACATAGCCGCTTCACCTGACCTTTCCAGGGCGTATTTTGTACAGGCCGGCCCGACCAGCTCGGCAAACAGCACACCAACCAGTACGGTTGGGGTTAGGATTGCCGCATACATATGGAGATTTGCATCGCCGTTTATAAGAAAAACAAGGCCAATGGCGACCCCGGCCTGGGGAATTAGGGCAAGGCCAAGGTTTTTTCTGACAATGAGTGAGGCGCCTGCCAGGGTTCCACCCAAATATGCACCGGCCGCCTTGGTTGTCAGGCGCAGCAGAAAATAGATCAGTCCCACCCAACCGGCAACCGTTAAAGCTGAAAAATCCAGGTGGGCCCCGGCCAGGGTGAAGAAAAGCACATAAATCGGCGGCTCAAAAGAATTGAGCGTCCTGAAAAGCCTGACATCCCTGCGATCTCTGTTTACAATGGTAAAACCAATGGCAATGCCTACCAGAAGCGGGGAAAGTTTCAAGAGCCTTGCCATTTCGCCACTTAACAGGAGTAGGGCAAGTCCGGCTGTCAGCATCTCCCCCCTGTCCTGTAACCGGTGAATGACAAAATCTATTATCAGCCCTGTTGTGATCCCCAGTAAAAGCGAAAAGGAAATTTTTGCCACAATGACAAGTAAAGTCCCGAGGATGGTCTGGTCGGCCCCGACAACCTGCCTGGCCAGGACAAGTGCCATGCCGAAAAGTACTATGGCCAGGCCATTGTTGACAGCAACAACCTGCAGCAGCGTTGTTGTCATGGGACCAACCGCCCTGCTTTCCCGTGTAATAAAAAGTATGGTGCCGGGCGCCGTGGCTATGGAGACAGTCGCCAGTATTATTGCCAGCACCAGGTAATCTTTACTATGCCAACCGGCGCCAAGCGCAGATGTCAGCCAGGTAACAATGAATATTCCACCTCCAACCAGGGTGAGCGAAATGATGGCGTCAGCCATGCAGATTGACAGAACTGTTTTAGCGGTTACCTTCAACCGTTTCAGCTCCAGATGTTCGCCAATACCGAAGGCAATCAACATCAGGGCAATCTGGGTAAAATGACCAAGTTGATTGCTTATCGCCTCTGATGTAATAAAATTGAACCCGGATGGGCCCAAAAGAACTCCCGCAGCGATGAAGCCTGTCACAGAGGGCAGCCGGAATGCTTGCCCGGCTTTCGCGGCAAGAAATCCAGCTATTAATATAACTGCCAACAGCAAGGTAATTTCCATAAAATCCCTCACGGTTTGCTTGGAACCAGATGTATTATTAATAATATACTACAGAACGTCTCTGTAATCCCTTGAAAACTAAGTGAAGAATGGAACATCAGGAGATACTTGAAAGAAGTTGTCAAGTTTTGCTGGTTTATACTACATTACCTTCAGATTATGAGACTGAATTTTTGAGTCATTGGCAGCTTTCAAGGAGAAAGGATATGATCATTGGGGTCCCAAAGGAAATTAAAGACAAGGAGTTCCGCGTTGGTATTGTGCCGGCCGGCGTCCAAACGCTTGCAGCAGCAGGGCATGGTATTCTTATCGAGTGCGGAGCAGGGCTTGGCAGCGGTATTTCTGACCAGGAATACGAAGCTGCAGGCGCAAGGCTGGTCCATGATGCAGCAAGCCTTTACTCAGGTGCCGAATTGATTGTGAAGGTCAAGGAGCCCCTGGTAGAGGAATATGCATACATGCGGGAGGGATTAATCCTTTTCACCTATCTGCATCTTGCACCGCTGCCGGAACTGACCGGGGTGCTGCTTGATAAAAAAGTCACTGCAATTGCCTATGAAACAGTAAGTCGGGATAATGAGTTCCTGCCCCTGCTTGCTCCCATGAGTGAGGTGGCAGGCCGCATGTCAATTCAGGCAGGGGCGCACTACCTTGAAAAAGAGGCTGGAGGCAGGGGTATACTGCTTGGCGGAGTTACCGGGGTCGAGCCCGGCCATGTTGTTATTCTGGGCAGCGGCACCGTGGGAACCAACGCGGCCCAGATGGCAGTTGGGCTAGGGGCTTCAGTTACGGTAATCGGGAGAAATCCTGCCCGCCTGGCTGCCCTTGAAAAAACATTTGCAGGAAAAATCCGGACCAGGCTTTCCAGCCGGGAAAACATTGCAGCAGAGGTCAGCCGGGCAGATCTGATTATCGGTGCTGTTCTTGTGCCGGGGGCGGTCACTCCCAAGTTGATTACCAGGGACATGTTGCCGCTCATGAAGAAGGGCGCCGTCCTTGTCGATGTATCAATTGACCAGGGCGGCTGCATTGAAACTGCTAGGCCAACTACCCATTCAGATCCTGTTTATGAGGTTGCAGGAATACTCCATTATTGCGTGGCCAACATGCCCGGAGCCGTTCCCAGGACTTCCACCTTTGCCCTGACAAATGCAACGCTGACCTTTGTCCTCGATATAGCAAGCAAAGGGCTTCATGGCGCACTTCAGGGAGACCTGGCCCTGCAAAGAGGAGTAAACACCTACAATGGCTTTCTAATCAACAGGAAAGTTGCGCAGGCGCAGGGGAGGGATTGTGAAAATATTGACAGGTTTATACGCTGATCATCGTCGGCAGGTATATATGCCGACAAAGCAATGAACTCTAGAATTGGTTACCATCCCCATAGGAGACTGCGTTTAATCCAGCCGGTTAAGCCTCTCTCGTGCCTTACTTTGGCCCAGCCACCCTTCTGTTGCAGGGTCTCAAACACAACCCCATACTCAGCCTTACCCACTATTTTATACTTTCTCCCGGGGCCGCTTCTGATATTTATGCGTGCCTTGCTTTTTTTATTTGCCTTAACAATCAAGTGGGGTTTTCTGCCCACAAGATCTTTAAATATCCAGCCTACATCATCTTCAAAATCGGACACTTTGAGCCAGTTGCCCTGCGAGCCGATAACCCGAAGAGGAAAGCCCTGCCCCAATTCCCAGATAACCGGGTACTGGTCGGAAGGCCCTTTTCTGAGATTAACATTATTCCCGGTCACACTGACCATAGTTATCGCTGCCGCCTGGCCACATACTGACCATGTGAGGAAAAGCAGCAGAAGCAGTATCCAGAAAATTCTTTTTTTCTCTTTTTTTATGTTTTTACAAGCCATTTTCCTTCAGAATAATTTTAATTATTCGTACCTTGTTGCCTTAATTTATAACGGATCGTGTTTCTTAAGAATTCTACGCTGAGGATAATTCCCGGCACTGGTTGGACAATTTACAAACTCCACTGCTCACCGCGACACATTACATAACGGCATTACTCTGCTTTGTCCCGGGCCGCCTCCTGACCCCAGCATTTCTGCCGACAGGCAGCCCGGCTATTTCAAGAGAAATTGCATTAAATTTACAAGCCTTATCCATGCACTTCAAGCAGGAAATACATTCTGCATCTTCAGGTGACTCATTGAATTTCACCCCCATGGGGCAGACAGCATGGCATTCTTCGCACTTGGTGCAGTTTTCTTCTATAAGCCGAAGCTTGACCAGTTTGAGTTTTTTAAAAAATGCATAAAATGCCCCAAGTGGACAGGTTGTCCGGCAGAATGGCCTGCTGGCCAGTATACTCCAGAGTATAAAACCCACTAAAATCGTCATCTTGTTGAAAAAAACGATCCCGATCGTCCGGCTTAAACCCGGTTGCAGCATAAGCATGGGAAGCCCGGCCTCAAGGGTTCCGGCAGGACAGACATACTTGCAGAACCAAAGCTCTCCATAGCCGAAATCATCCACAACCGTCAGGGGCAGCAGAATGACAAAGAAAAGCAGAAAACCATATTTCAAATAATTGAGCTTCTGCGGGATGCTGAATTTCTTTGAGGGAATTTTGTGCAGCAACTCCTGTATCAGGCCAAACGGACAGGCCCAGCCGCAAATGAGGCGACCAAAAGCCCCACCAAGAACTCCCATGGTCCCGACAACATAGAAACCGAAGAAATTCTGCCCGTTTTCCAGGGCAATTCTTATGCCGGCCATCATCTGCTGCAAAGAGCCTATGGGACAGTACGTTGTTGCTGCAGGGCAGGAGTAGCAGTTTAATCCCGGCGAACAGACGACCTTCAAAGGGCCCTGGTATATGGTGCGTGTAAAGGGAAACGACCATGAACCATTCACCAGGAGGGCCATTATGGCCTGTATCCATTTTCTGACAATTTCCATGGTCAGCCTATGCCAATACAACTTAAGCAGACCTGAACAGCCTGTTCTAAAACCCTCCTCACTTCACCGGTCATTATGCCGAAAATTCCCATAATGACAAAAAACAGGATAGTGACAAACGGTGCCACTCTAACTCGTTTCGATGTTTTTTCGCTCTTTCCGATCATAATCTCAACCCCTGCCCTCTTGTGTCAGCCTCGCTGCAACAGATAAGATTTTATCACCAAGTGCTGCCTTTTTGTCCCTCCGGTCATCCAGGTTTATCTGCGTCACCACCCTCTGGATACCTTTATTAAAGGGTAACTCAGACAGTTTTGCAGCCAGAACAAGAAGCTCTTTGCTGCTGCCCTCAACAATTGTACCCATGTCCGTCAGCTTATAAGGGAAGCCCGATTTTTCAAGGATTATTTGCATGTCGGCGACATACTCGCCCACACTTGGTGAAACCGTGCCCAGCGGTATTACTGTGAGGTGCATTAAAGCCATTTTATACCATGAATAACTAATCCCTTTTTATGCAGTTTGCCATTAAAATCACTTTATAACGGCTGAATAAAAATGCAAGGTACAAGAAACATTACAGAGCAACTTTAGAAGAAGATGCAGAATAGAACCAATTTAATCTTTTTGATTTTATCAGTCCACAATGGTAGAGAAAAACTACTGGGACTTAAGATCATCCTTTCTTGCGATCAGGAGCATCAAATATGGCATATTCAACGGACTTCCTTGTAATCGGCACTGGCATCTCCGGACTCTCATTTGCCTTAAAAGCAGCAAAAATCGGCACGGTCGCCATTGTTACAAAAAAAGCAAAAGTTGATACAGCAACCAATCTTGCCCAGGGTGGAATAGCTGCGGTTCTCTCGGATGAGGACTCCTTTGAACTGCACATTCAGGATACGCTGCGTTCCGGGGCCGGACTCTGCAAAGAAGAGGTTGTCCGCATGGTTGTTGAAAACGGGCCTGCCCGTGTGCAGGAACTGCTTGATATAGGTGTCCAATTCAAGACAATGGAAAAGGACGCTTCTCACCTAGACCTGGGACGCGAGGGGGGCCATTCAGCCCGCCGTATCGCCCATGCTCTCGATCTTACCGGCAGAGAAATAGAAAGCGCTCTGCTGCACAAGGTTGCTGAAAATGCCAATATTCGTTTACTTGAGAACCATCTTGCCGTGGATTTGCTTATCGGTTCAAAAGCCGGGGTGAGCCCTGGAGACAGCAGTTTTGATGATCTTTGCCTCGGTGCATATGTACTGGACCGAAAAAGCGGCAACATTGATAACTGGCGCGCCAAGGTCACCGTGCTTTGTTCCGGTGGCTGCGGCAAAATCTACCTGTATACAACCAACCCGGATATTGCCACGGGCGACGGAATTGCCATGGCCTACAGGGCTGGCGCGGCTGTCGGAAATCTCGAATTTGTCCAATTTCATCCAACATGCCTCTATCATCCAAAGACAAAAAATTTCCTTATCTCGGAAGCAGTCCGTGGTGAAGGCGGCAGATTGATAGATGAAAGAGGGGTGCATTTCATGGATAAATATGATCCCCGCGGAGACCTTGCCACCCGTGACACAGTTGCCCGGGCAATTGATACAGAGATGAAAGCCAGCGGTGATGATTGCGTCTACCTTGATATCAGCCACAAGGATGGCGACTTTATCAGGAACCGCTTTCCCACCATTTATCAGACCTGCCTTTCCCTGGGAATAGATATCACCAGGGAACCGATTCCAGTTGTCCCGGCAGCCCATTACATGTGCGGCGGTGTAATGACTGACACGTGGGGCCGGACAAACATTGAAAATCTTTATGCTCTTGGTGAAACAGCCTGCACCGGTCTGCATGGCGGTAACCGGTTGGCCAGCAATTCTTTGCTTGAGGCCGTTGTCTTTGCGCACCAGGCGTATTTGCAATGTGCCCGGGAAAAAGAAAAAATTTGTAAAACCGCATTTCACAAATCGCCGGAATGGTCAACCGGCAAGGCAAAAATGATTAATGAGAAAGTGCTTGTCAGCCACAACTGGGACCAGATACGACGCCTCATGTGGAACTATGTCGGTATCGTGCGCAGCGAAAAACGGCTGAAGCTCGTCAAAAAACGATTGGCCCCCATTCTGCAGGAAATAGCCCACCATTTCCGGGACTATCTTCTGACGCCTGATCTTGTGGAACTGCGCAATATTTCCCTGGTGGCTGAGCTCATTGTCCAGAGCAGCCTTATCCGCAAAGAATCAAGGGGCCTGCATGCCATTGTCGATTATCCCAAACAGGATGATGCCAACTGGCGGCATGACACCATCCTTTCCCGCCGCGACAAAACCCTAAAATCATATCTTCTGGACCCGAATGAATATGAGTAATCATGAACGGGTGCAGCCAAACGATAACCTGCTCGCTTTTCCTGCTCTTGTATCGACCGTGCTTTTTCATGGAGTTTTCAAGCGCAAGGGTGGCATCAGCCCTGCACCATGGGACTCGCAAAATGTTGCCTTCGGTCTTGGCGATGCTCCCCAAAATGTCTCTGCAAACAGGGAAGGAATAAAAAAAGCGCTGGGCTGTAAACACCTTGTCTCCGCCAAGCAGATACACGAATCACAGATCTTTATTCTAAATGAAAACTTTGATGGTGATCTTGAGGTTGAAGGATTCGATGCCCTGGTCACAAATGTTCCGGGTTTGGGGTTGATGATACAGCAGGCCGACTGTCAGGCGGTTATGCTCTTTGATCCTGAAAACATCGCGGTTGGCATTGCACATGTAGGCTGGCGTGGTAGCGTTGCGAATATAATCCGCAAGACTGTTTTTGCCATGGTCCATGCCTATGCAACTGCTCCCGCCGACCTTATAGCTGCCATTTCTCCCTCTTTAGGGCCTTGTTGTGCTGAGTTTGTAAATTACCGCTCTGAACTTCCTGCTTCAATGCATGGTTATCAGGTGCAGCCTAATTATTTTGACTTCTGGGCTATCAGCCGCGATCAGCTCTGTGCAGCCGGGGTGCGCCCGGGAAATATCCATGATGCAAAAATCTGCACCTGCTGCAACCGGGATTATTTTTCCTACCGACGGGACAGAGAAACAGGGCGTTTTGCGTCCGTAATAGGAATAAAATAGGTTCAAGCCTAAAGGTTAAAGGGAAATAGAGGGGCGGGGAAATCTTTTGTTTATACTGGAGTATTGAAGTAATGGAGTCATGGTAAAAGATTAGTATTGTTTATAAGTAGTCTACAGTGCTCCAGTACTCCAGTACTCCAACCATTAGAAGTATAATCACCTGAAAACACAGAAAAACCTTTTAAGTATGATAAAAGTAAGCCGCGGTGCACGGTATATTGCCATTGAAATCCTCTGCAGCTGGGAAGAAAGACATCTGCCACTGAACCAGGTCATGGAGCAGCATCTTGCCAATATGGCTCTGAGGGACCCCCGTGACCGACAATTAATCATGTCGATTGTTTACGGGGTAATCCGCTGGCGCGGGTATCTTGACTGGGTAGTAGAAAAATTTTCGACTCATTCACTGTCCAAAATACAAAAAAAAACCCTGCAGGCTTTAAGGATAGGCATCTTTCAACTCCTGTTTCTGGACCGTATTCCTGCTTCAGCAGCAATAAACGAGACTGTCCAGGCCCTGACTGACATGAAGCAGCCCAGATGGTTGTCCGGGTTTACCAATGGCATACTGCGCAGTGTGGACCGCAAGCGTCCGGATCTTCCCCATCCGCTCGTTGCAAAAAATATTGATGCGTTGCCGGAGACCGCCCTGCTGAGCCATCCGGAATGGCTTATCAAACGCTGGAAAAGCCGTTACGGCAATGCACAGGCAAAGTCACTCTGCACAAAAAATAATACGCCGGCTCCCATAAGCTTGAGGGTCAACACAACCGTGACAACACCTTCTGCCTTGTTGGCGATATTAAGAAAGGAAGGACTCAATGCCACGGCAGGAAAATATTGTCCCCTGGCCTTGAAGCTTGAGGCTTATAATGGCCCGATTACGGCTATTCCCGGTTTTGCAGATGGGCTTTTTCAGGTGCAGAACGAGGCGGCTCAGTTAGTATCCTTCCTCCTTGGGCCTCTGCAGCCGCGAAAGTCATATCTTGACGGTTGTGCCGGGTTGGGCGGTAAAACTTCACACCTGGTCCAAATGCTTCCTTCGGGCAGCAGGCTCGTTGCCATTGAGCCAAACATTGTGCGCATCAAAAAATTGAAGGAAAATCTTGCCCGCTTGCGGCAGGACACGACAGTGACTATTGTTGAGGGAATGCTTGGCTCACTTCTGCCTCACAACAAAGACAAATTCGCCGGGGTGCTGATAGACGCGCCCTGTTCGGGCCTGGGGGTTATCCGGCACAACCCGGACATCCGCTGGAACAGAAGTCCTGATGACTTGCTTCGCTATCAAGAAAAGCAGATACATTTACTCCAAGATGCTGAGCAACTTGTGGCGCCGCAGGGGGTTTTAGTTTATGTAACCTGTTCCACGGAGCCCGAGGAAAATGAAGAGGTTATAAAAAAATTTCTTGCCTCTTATCCAACGTTTACCCTGTCCGGCTGCAGGGAACAGCTGCCTGAAAGTGCGACATGTCTTGTTGACAACCAGGGGTTTTTCCGAACACTTCCAGGCCAGGATGACCTGGACGGATTTTTTGCAGCAAGACTCATTAAAAGCAATGAAAAATTAAAAATGCAGAATGCAAAATGATTAACTTCCAAACGAAACCGGGTGAATAAATTCTGAATTCTTAATTCTGAATTCTTAATTCTGAATTTAATACAATGGAACCAAAATACATCCGCATCCGCGGCGCCAGGATGCATAATCTCAAAAATATCAATGCCGACCTGCCCAGGAACAAGCTCGTGCTGCTGACCGGCTTGAGCGGCTCGGGAAAATCCACCCTTGCCTTTGACACCCTCTATGCTGAAGGGCAACGACGCTATGTGGAATCGCTTTCCACCTATGCCAGACAATTTCTGGGCCAGATGGACAAGCCTGATGTTGACTCCCTTGAAGGGTTGTCTCCGGCAGTTTCCATCGAACAGCGCACCACCAGTCGCAATCCCCGTTCAACCGTGGGAACCATTACCGAAATTTATGATCATCTGCGGCTGCTTTTCGCCCGTGCCGGCAGGCCGCATTGCCCGGACTGCGGCAAGGAGATCCGCTCACAGTCCATAGAGGATATGGTCAATTCTCTCACGCGCCAACCTGAGGGCACCAGGGTTGTGCTCTTGGCCCCGCTTGTTGAGGGAAAAAAGGGCGAACACCGTGAGTTGCTTGAAAACCTCCGTAAAGAAGGCTTTGTCCGGGTGAGGATCAACGGAAAAATTATGAGCCTTGATGAAGACATTACACTTGTTAAGAACAAACGGCATACTATTGAGGCAGTTGTTGACCGAGTTGTCATTAAACCCTCGGCTGAACAGCGTCTTGCTGATTCTGTTACCACGGCGGTAAAACTATCAGGCGGTCTTCTGTTGGCGGAATTCCCGGCTGAAAACCAGGAAACCCTTTTCAGCGAAAAAGCAGCCTGTATTGAATGTGGCAGAAGTTTGCCTGATCTCACCACCCAGCTTTTTTCCTTTAATAATCCCAAGGGTGCCTGTTCAGAATGCAGCGGCCTTGGGGTCAAACAGTTTTTCGACCCGCAGCTCGTCGTTCCCGACCCTGGCCTTAACCTACGCCAGGGAGCCCTGGCACCATGGGGTTACCGGTCACTTGACAGCTACACCGGTCAGATGATCAAGGCTTTGGCTGATCATTATAAATTCAGCCTGGATATTCCTTTTCGCAAACTTGCACCCAGGGCCCAGGAGGTCATTCTATACGGCACCGGCAAAGAAGAGATCATGTTCTATTACCAGAAGGACAGGCGGCGCCTGACAGCGCAGACTGCCTTTGAAGGCATCTTGCCCCAGATGGCCAGGCGTTACCAGGATACGCCCTCGTCCATGGTGCGAGAAGAACTGTCAGAGTTCATGAATGAACAACCCTGCCCATCCTGCCAGGGAGCACGTTTAAAGCCTGAAGCTCTCGCTGTACGCATCGGTCCCTGGAATATTTCTGAGTTGACCCTGATGAGTATTGACAGGTTACTGCTGGAACTTCCCTCCATATCATTTTCCACCAGGGAGAAAAAGATTGCTGCCCCTGTCATCAAAGAAATTATGGACCGGCTTTCATTTCTTAAGGATGTCGGGCTCGGCTATCTTGCCCTGGCGCGGCAGGCCGGGACCTTATCCGGCGGTGAAGCCCAACGCATCCGGCTTGCCTCCCAGATAGGTTCACGCCTGGCCGGTGTGCTCTACATTCTTGATGAACCGAGTATCGGTTTACACCAGCGCGATAACCAGCGGTTGATAAATACCCTGGTAAGCCTTCGCGATCTCGGCAATACAGTGATAGTGGTTGAGCATGATGCTGAAACCATCCTGGCTGCGGACCATGTGCTTGATATGGGTCCGGGGGCAGGGCGGCACGGCGGGGAAATTGTCTACAGCGGCTCCGTGTCAGGGCTCTTGAAAGACAAAGGATCTTTTACGGGAAAATATCTCTCCGGCCGTCTGAGTATACCGATGCCTCAAAAAAGAAGAAAAGCCCAAAAAGGAAAGTCCTCCAGGATAATGCTCAAGAAAGCCTCTGCCAACAATCTCAAAGGAGTTGATGCCACCATTCCATTAGGTGTCATGACCTGTGTCACCGGTGTCTCCGGCTCCGGCAAAAGCTCCCTGATCATCGAGACACTCTATAAGGGCGCTTTGCAGCATATCCGCAGCGCCGGCACGAAGGTGCCGGGGGTGAATTACGCTGCCATTAACGGTTTAGAAAACATCGACAAAGTCATTGACATTGACCAGAGCCCGATCGGCAGGACCCCACGCTCCAACCCGGCAACTTACACAGGTGTTTTGACACCGATCCGGGAACTGCTGGCCCGTCTGCCCGAGTCCAGGGCCAGGGGTTACAAGCCGGGTCGTTTCAGCTTCAACCTCAAAGGGGGGCGCTGTGAAGCCTGCGAAGGTGACGGGGTCATCAAGATCGCCATGCATTTCCTGCCTGACATCTTTATCACCTGTGATACCTGCAAGGGACGGAGATACAACCGGGAAACCCTGCAGGTGAAATACCGCGGTAAAAATATTGCCGACATCCTGTCAATGACGGTGCAGGAGGCCTTGGAATTCTTCACAAATATCCCGCCCATAAAAAACAGGCTGCAGACCCTTTCTGATGTCGGGCTTTCCTACATCAGTCTGGGGCAATCCTCGGTGACCCTGTCAGGCGGTGAGGCACAGCGGATCAAGCTTGCCCGGGAACTTGCCAAGCGTTCCACGGGAAAAACTCTCTACATCCTTGATGAACCGACCACAGGATTGCATCCTGCGGACATTCAACATCTTCTCATTGTACTGGGCCGTTTGGTTGACTCAGGCAATACCGTGGTAATTATTGAGCATAATCTGGACGTTATCAAGACTGCCGATCATATTATTGACCTTGGCCCGGAAGGTGGTGAGGAAGGCGGCAGAATCATCGCTACGGGCACGCCGGAAACTGTTGCCAAGAACAAAAAATCGTATACAGGAGCTTTTCTGCAGCAGATTTTGGCGTAAAAAAATATCCTTGCACTCCCTGAGCTTTGCATTATATATGCAGGGGCTTTACAGGAGTCAGGCAAAACGTGTATTCGAAAAGCATTGCAGCACAATATAAATACAACAGAAGAAGGACATTATTATGAGTGAACAAAACGCTAATGCAGGAGCAGCAAGCACAGATGCAGGTTCAGCGCCTGTTTTCCGGCTTGAAAAACTTTATCTCAAGGATTTCTCCTTTGAAAATCCTAATGCACCGGAGTCTTTTTTTCTCCAGCAACCAGAACATAAAGTTGATATGAAACTCAAGTTAACAAACAAGAAAGTTGACGAAAGTCATTGGGAAGTATGTCTGGAAGTTTCTGCGACAGTGCATGACACAAAATCGGACAAGGTAATGTTCATTGTTGAAATTGAACATGCAGGCGCTTTTTTCCTGCAGAATATCCCGGAAGAATATCTGCAGCAGGTCCTGCATGTGGACTGCCCTACCATACTTTTTCCTTATACAAGGCAGATTGCAAGCCAGGCTTCAATAGACGGCGGCTTCATGCCGTTTCTTATGGAGCCCATAAACTTTGCCGGCATGTATCAGAACAAGATGAAGCAACAGCAGGAAAAGCAGGACAGCTGATTGAACTTATATAAACAAAAAAAAGCCCTGTGGTGATCGACCACAGGGCTTTTTTTGTTTATTCGATGTACTAGGTATCAGGACACTGTTATTATCTGGATTGTAAGTGAACTATAGTCTCTGGTTGCTATCTTTTACATAATTGCTTTTGTTTTATTCCAGAAATCATCAACCAATAAGGTTGTCGCCCTGTTTACAGCAGTTTTGAACATTTCCTTTGAACGCTTGTCGCCATAAACAGTCTGAGGCGCCACTTTCACCTCTGCTCTGTTGGTCCAGACCACTTCGCCTGTTGCCGAGTCCTGTACCCAGATACGGAGCTGAACAAGGGCCTCAGGCGTTTCACCGCTATGATTGGCAAGGTGTGCGATACCGGCACCACCAAGCCCCCAGATCACAGAATTCCAAGCTGTGGGGTAGTCTCCAGCGTTAAGTGTACCCGTATTTGAATCAACCGGAGTCCCTGCGTGATAGCCGATTATGCCGCCTGCCAGGCCCCAGAGGGCAATGTTGTTTAAATTGTCGTAGTCTTTGGATTCAGCAAAACCGAAAGCGGCCTGGGTTGTGCCTTTCATAATGAAGGGAACTATACCTTTCTTGCGTAAATCCCAGGTATGTTCATTCTGCAGGTCGTATTCAATGATCCGGCCACGGACTATATAGTCGGCATTAAACCTGCGTCCGAGCTTGGAAATACTCATTTTATTAAGCCCATGGACACCGGGAGCATTTCCCGGATTGGAAGAACCACCGCTTGAGGCCGCAGTTTCCACCCTACTGGCTTCTATCCATTTTTCAAACTCCCCTTTCATCACATCCGACCATTCACCGTCCAGCTCTGTCTTCAACCTGGAAGTTCCATCCTGCGGGGGCAGCCTGATGATATTGGTTTCCACCAAATACTGGGTCACATCCTCCTGGATCGGCATTTTAAAGCCCTTGTAGACAAATCTGTCAGTAAGGGCTTCTGTTATGCTTATGCTCCTCTTATAAACAGAAATGACATCGTCCCCAGAGGAATAATCTGCAAAAGGCAACAGCACAACTGTCTTGTCAGTAGCACAGACATTTCCCGCCGTTGGTGTATCCGGGATGTGGAGGGTTTCGGTCACAGAATGACCCGAGCCGCAACCACTAACGAACAGTGCCAAAAAGCCGTAGAGAAAGAATCTTTTTACTGCCATGGTGGAATCTCCTTCCAAATTTGAATTCGGTTTTGCGATATACTTTGTTTAAATATTTAGAAAAATTATACTGTTAACTCTCGACCAGGTTTACAGTATCCTTGGTCTCAGCAGAATAACCAGTTCTTTTCTGACAATAGAATTTGCTTTGTTGCCGAATATATATTTCAGGCCCGGAATTTTACCCAACCCGACTATATTGCTTCCTTCATCGGTCTCTACAGACTGGATCAAACCGCCGACAATGAGCATCTCTTTGTTATTAAGCCGCACGATAGAGTTCATGGTTCTTTCCCGCACAAAGGGAAGACCAACCTGGTTCAAGCCAAACTGCCGGTATTCAATGGGCTCTTCAAGCTGGGAGATCATGGGAATGATGCTCATGACAATTTCATCATCACTCATAATCGTGGCATAAACCTCAAGGCGCAAACCGGAAACGACCTGGGCGGTTGTGGCAGATGTTGTCACAACCCCTTCATCCTGTGTCGTCTCAACTTCACTGATATAGGTGACATTGTCGCCGACATAAATTACTGCCGGCTGGCCGTTCATGACACTGATCCTCGGATTGGCCAGCACTTTGGTCGTGCCCTGTTCCTCAAGGGCATCGAGTACAAGTTCAAACGACTTGGCTTGTAGGCTAATTGTATCAATAAAGCCTCCTCCATCAGGATAAATCTGCCCGGCATTGCCAAAGGTCATGTTAAAATTAAAAGCGCTGTCTTTCAGCAGTCCGCTCCAATCAATGCCCTTTTCAGAACTTTTATCAAGAGTGACCTCAAGAATCTTGGCCTCAATGCTTATCTGCTTGTACATCTCCTCCTTGAGGGTTTCCACATATATCTGGACCTTATCAAGTAGAGGCCTGGGCGCTGTAACTGTGATCAGACCGAGGGCCGGGTCCACAGAATAAAATCCGCTCTGTGTCTGGGTTATCGTCGCACCCTGGATGGGCATTTGTGGCTCTTCTTCCTCTTCCCCCTCTTCTGAAGGTTTGGCAGATGGGGGAGGCTTGTATCTCTGGGCCCAGATATCAAGAATCTGGTTAAGGTTATTCCTGATTATCTCCCAGCGGGAATTATCTGCATCGGTATTGGTTGTGGCGCCACCGCTGACATTGATATTTGTCTGGCCCTTGATGCGCGGCGGCAGGGCCACATGAAATTTTCTGGTTTCCTTGAACTTTACTATGATGGTATTGCCTTTCATTTCATAGAAATAGTCTACCTGGCGCAACATATTTTCCAGGGCAATAAAGAAATCATCATTAGCCCTGATATCTACATCGATATATACATACTGGTCAACATCACTGGCCCAACTGATATTCATATTGTGCAGGGAACCAAGGCTTTTCATGATATCGCGCAGCGGAACCGGACCTGCTGTGGTCGATATATCGGCACCAACTTTCAAGGTAAGTTCCTCATCAACACCTGCAGCCTCTTCGCCAATCCCTGTGTCCTTAATTAAATAGGATGGCTTTTGAAAACGAACCGGTAAAGCCGTTGGCACCTCTGCTGCCTGGTCAGCAGGGGTGATTTCAAGCTGAACCGGCTGCGTTGTAGTTTCCCGGGGCTCTCCGGCAACAGAAGTACCAGAAGGTGCTGAAGATTCCATCACAGTTGACTGTTGCGTCGATTTGGAAGCGCAACCACTCAGGATAAGCAATGCGCTTAATGCAACTCCGCCCAGTAATATTTTCTTTTTGGCAAGCATAGACTTTTTTCCCGGCATTTTTTTTGGTTTTGAAAGCTGTCCTATTTTCATAGAGTAGGCCCCACCAATATATTTGACATTAAATGATAATAGTGTCTTTACAGCTGCCCTTTAGACCGCGTTCCTTCAAGGGCCAACCGTCCCTTGATGAACCGGGTCAAATCCGCAGGCAGCTGATATCCCGAAAGCAGTATTGCCCGGTATTCTGCCGCTGCTTTATCGCTGTTACCCTCTTTATCCAGAATTCTGGCACGGGCTATCATCGTATCTAGTGAATCTCCATAAAGGTCTTCATGACGGGCCAAAAGCAGCAGTGCATCCAGGTAACTCCCGTTTTCCTCAGAGAACATGGCGTAACTGATCAGGGCCTCGCTGTCCGGTCGCTTGCTGCTTACAGCCGTTTCAAAATACTCCTTGGCCTCGGCGTTTCTTTTCATGTTCGCAAGTCCAATGGCGGTATAGAGTGCGCTGATTGCATCATTCTCATCTATCTTCAACGCTTCCTTTCCATAATAGACGGCCTTGGCATTCATTCCCAGGTGCACCAGGTAAAGGGAGGCGAGGCGGCCGGCAAGTTTTCCATTATCCGGCCACATTTCAAAGGCCTTTTCGTACAATATGAGCGCGTCTTCAAATTGCTCCTGTTTTTCAAGGGCATGCGCCTCTCTTATTAACTTCTGGGCCTCCAGAACTTCAGGGGACATTTCCATTTTCTGGACAACCTGCAATTTTTCCCCTTCCATAAGGATGGCTTTGTCCTTCTTGACCGCGACCTTTTCCTCGGCGCGTTCCGGCCATGCAAAAGTTGCTCCTTTGGGTGCAATGACAAGGGTGTTATAGCGTTCAATTGCCTGGAGGTTCTGCAGGTTTAAAATGACGTCCAGGACAAAATCCCAGGGCACATTGTCAAGTGCCAGGGTTAGTGTTCCGCCTACGCCCTGGGCTATAACAATATTCATGCCGCTGATTTCACCAAAAAGCCTGAAAACATTGTGCAGGTCTATTTTATAAAAATCAACGGTGATAGGCTGTTTTTCATACCCGGCATAAGCAAACTCCTCCAAAGCCGGACTCGTGCCAACAGGTACTTGGGCGGGCATTGAAACCGGCTCAGATTTTTCAGGAGATGACACGGCTGCGGTTGTTTCACTTACTTTTGTCTCTTCAGGCTGAACCGTTTCCATTTGTTGCGCTTTTGGCGCAACTGGCGCGGCTTCCTTTTCTGTCATTACCGGAGTTTTTGGGGTTGCGGCAACAAGAGTGGGAGCACTTGCCTCAGGTTTTTTGGCCGGAGGCTCCGTGGCTGCAGCTGCTGCGGCCTCTTTTTGCTTAAAATTCACTAAAATATCATTGCCGTCCCGCTCAACAGTATAGCTCGCATCTCCTGCCGTAAACATTTCGAGCCTGGCAATCAGGGGTTTTTTATCATCCAGAATCTTCCCCTTAATTTGTGTCACAGGCCCTGCTCCCTTTTCCATCGGGAGATTTAAGGACTCGACGACTGAGCCATCGGCATCAACAAAAGAACCATCGGCAATATCGAGAATAATCCTCTGGGGTTCAAACAGTTCATACATTGTAAATGTCGGTGGAGCAGAACCAATGACCCGAAGGATAATTCCATCATCAGATTTACTCGTTTTGATCCCGGTAATCTGATACGGGCCAGGGGCCGCAAAAGCAAGCTGCTCCGCCTTAGCGTTATTCACATTATCTGTTACAATATAAGTGAAAAGCAGCACTGCAAACCATAGCACAGTTTTTCTGAAGCATACCCTGCGGGTCATTGCTATTTTTCCCCCTCTTGTTTCAACACCATTTCCACGGTTTTAAATATTTTATCTCCGGCAAGGTTGTAGGTGTAATTTTTGACAATCACCTTGTTCGGCACTATCGCCTCAACAACTCCGGTCCGTCCCAATGACATGCCTTCACGGATAACATATCCCTGGTTGTTTGAATCCTGAACCATTGCAAATTCATTGCCTGCACTTGACACAATTGCTACCACACTCAGCTGCCCGGGTTCAAATTTTCGCATTCCCGTCAACTCTTCAACCAGCACCTCTTTGGCCACCACCCGCTCCTCTACAAAAGGAACAAAGGGATCATTCCGGCCTTCCCTTTTATAAACAAATGCATCCTTTGGCTCCTGAAACAGGATGGCCGCCATTTTTTCAGTAAATTTCAGTTTTTTTTCAGCCTGCTCCTCGGCAGAGAAGGCAGCAGCGCCCTGCATGCCAATGACGATACATGTGGCTGAAGCTATTAAAACAAATTTATTAATGGCTTTTAAATACACTGTGTCTCTTTATCGTTTCTTTTTGCCCGCTTGGGGGTTTTGTGGTGCCATTTCAGATTCTTCGAGGAATCTGTATGTAATAAGGTTGATGCTTGAACCGAGCAGCATCTCGCCTCTCTGCATATTGCCACCACCCAGACTGATATTTATGGCAGAAACAATGCGGTCAAGCTTGCTGACCTCGAATAAAAAAGTGCCGATATTATGATACGGGCCGTTTACCTTGATAGAAACAGGTATCTCGGCATAAAATTCTTTTCGGCGTTCACCTCCGGGTGAGAATGTCGCCATGTTCAGCCCTGAATTGGTTCCAAGGGCCGAAATGTTGGTCAAAAGTGAGGGGATTTCTTTTTTCTGGGGCAGCAGCACGGATGCCTCGGCAAACAAGCGCTTGGTTTCCTCCATTTCCGCCAGATGTTCTTCGAGCTTTGCAGCTATGGCCTTTGCTTCGGTAATCTCTTTGAACAGGCTCGCCTCCCGGCTCTCCAGTCCCTTTATTTCCTTCGTCTTTTCTGTATAGAACAGAAAATAAAAGGCAACTATCGGCACAATTATTACCAGGGCAAATATGGTAATAATGACTTTTTTATCAAGCGGTACGACTTTTTTCTCCAGAAAGGAGTCAAAAGCTTCTTTTGTCTTGTTTACTTTCATCCGTTATTACGTGCCTAGTTTGCAACCAATCTTTTAAAGTTAATTCACGCTTTACCTAAGCAGTCACCGATTGAAACGTATTGCCATACTCATTTACTTTGTCTATCCCTCTTCCGGCGCCGCTTGTTGATAATCTGCATTTATCACGTTAATAGTTAGTGAAAATGATTTGAGCTGCCTTCCCTGGACCCCTGTTGTGGATGTGCCAGAGAGTTCAGCCGTTGCAAAATATGGTGAGGTGACAATTGTTTCCATATAGTCTGCAATTGTTGCATTATCCAGCGCTATGCCTGATATGCGCAGTATGGTTCCGTTAAAGCTCATGGAGTTCAACCAGAGGCGGCTTGACGGCGTTAGGGTTGCAAGTTCGTCCATAACCCGCACTGAAAGCTGTGAACCTTTTTTCAACTGACTGATTGTGTTGAGCTTTGTCTCAAGAAGGGCCTGGTCTTTTTTGAGCTTTTCAATCTGATTGATCGTTGTCTGGTATTTTGCCTTCTCCTTGGTCAGTGCTGTTATCGAGGCCTGCAGTTCGTCTACCTTAAATCCAAGGAACAAGGCCACCACTCCTAAAAGTGCCAGCACCGCAAGAAAAGTAATACCCAGCCCCAAGACACGCTTACGGGCCTGTATCCTATTCTTTATCTGTCTTACTGGAAGTAGGTTAATATGAATCATGCGTATCTCACAATTCCGAAGGTCTGATAGCCAGTCCGAGAGCAATTGCCATTTCAGGACCTATATAGTTCAGGTATTCCTTATCAATATTCTTACTGTCTGTTTGAATTTTTATGAATGGATTCAGTATTTCTACCTCCAGCCCAATCTCCTCAGCAAAAAACTGGTCCAAACCCTGGACCTTGGAGCCGCCGCCGCTTAAAATAATCTTACTTAAAGCCATATCCGGATTATTGGTATAATACAGATCGATGGCCTTTTTCAGCTCAAGGGCCCATTGGGTACAGGTATTGGTAAAGATATCATCAAGGTCCTTCTGCTTTTCTTCAACAGGCTCATAGCCCCTTATAAGGCCTTCAGCCTCATCGGCGGTAACACCAAACCTGGTCTGTATCTGGTCCGTTAACTGCCGGCTGCCGACAACAACATCCCGGGCCAGCACAGATATGCCCTGGGAGACAATATTTATGCTCATCTTGGTGGCGCCGATATCAACCAGGGCTACATTTTCATCCAGGCTGTAATTAGTATCATAGATGTTTTCCAGGGCAAAAGCACCTATGTCGACAAGAACCACCTTCAGGCCGGCAGACTGCAGCATGGATAGATATCCATCAACAACTTCCCTTTTGGCAGCCACCAACATGACATCAGTACGATCATACTCTTCTGTATTGGTATGCAGGTCCTGGTAGTCCAGGTAGACATCCTCAATATCAAAGGGGATATACTGGCCAACCTCGGCCTGGATATAATCATCAAGCTCCTTTTCTTCCATCACTGCGAGGTTGATCTTTTTGACAATGACAGAGTACCCAGAAATAGATATTGCTACGCTTTTCTCTTTGAGTTTCAGATTTTTCATCAGTGTCGTAATGACACTTGCCACCGCTTCAGGTTCCTGCAAAATGCCGTCTTCAACCGCACCTTCTGGTAGCTTTGCCGTACCAAGCGATACAATCTTAAAAGTATCGCCTGTTTTGGCAACCTGGCTGATCTTTATGGCATAAGAGCCAATATCTATACCGATTGGAAACTGCATTTTTTTTGCTGAAAGCAGCTTTATTTGGGAAAGAGGCAAACCGCCCATAGTTCACCATTTAAGGAGGTTTATAATTACGTTATCTTGATGCATCAAAAACCATATAAATACTAATTACAAGGTTGTTTAATGTTTGCTGCTGTATTGCATCCTATGCAATATAGTCTTCAACAGGGGACATAATTTTATTTTTAATGTCAAGCTAAATCTCTACAACAGGCCGTTTTATATATAAAAAAATTTAAATTCTCAGCGAAAATTCTTTCAGTGTCACTCCTGGCCGCAAATTTAACATTAAATTACTCCTGCCAATGCATACCATTTTATCATCATTCGCAGTTTAAAAATTATAACCGTTTATCCCACTACAATAACCGTGCCATTTAATGTCAAATTTCCCGCGGTGCCAATAAAAGCTCCCGGCAAAGAAAAAAGAAGGCCCCTGCCACTGGGAAGACAAAAGCCTCAACCTGTTACAATTGTTATAATTTTTAACGCACCCTTATTTTTTGTTGTTATGGCCCAAAATATTTCCTCTTGGGTCGGGTTATGCTGCACATAAAACCATCATGGCGTATGCCGTTGCTCCACCCAAAGGTAAACGTTTTTTACGAAACTCCCCCAAAAGCCTGATATGGCAGCAAATAAAGTTTACACATCGCACCGGAAAACTATCGGTAATAGGATTTTTAGTATACTATCCATATGGCAACACCCATATACCAGGCAGGTATTTATGTTCGACAGTTTTTTCCCATTCAATTAAATTGAACGATTCTTTAATCCTCCTTGTTTTTTCGCTGGTTTTGGTTTAAAACTTTGCCGATTTTAAAAATACCAATACAGCAAAGGGGTTATCCATTGGCCGAGAAAAACCGCAATACAAAACGAAAGTCCACAATGCGAGAATATATTGAAGCGATTCTCATTGCGCTTCTGCTTGCTCTTTTCATCAGGACCTTTGTTGTCCAGGCCTTTAAAATTCCCTCCGGTTCTATGCAGGACACCCTTTTGATCGGAGACCACATTCTCGTTAATAAGTTTATATACGGTGTAAAAAACCCCTTTAGCGGCAATACCTGGATCCCGCTAAAAAAACCGGCCCGTAGAGATATTGTTGTCTTCAAATACCCTGTAAACCCTTCGCAGGATTATATTAAGAGAGTTGTCGGCGTTCAGGGGGATACCATTCAAATCAAAGATAAAAAGGTTTATGTCAATGGAGAACCGCAGGACGAAAACTATGCCATCTATCTTGACAACAAAATTCTACCTGCAAATGTGCAGGGTCGTGACAACATGGGCCCGATAACAGTCCCTGAAAATTCTCTTTTTGTTATGGGTGATAACCGCGACAACAGCTATGACAGCAGGTTCTGGAAGTTTGTCGACTTAAAATCCGTAAAAGGAAAAGCCTTTATTCTCTACTGGTCCTGGGATAAGGAAAATTTCTCGGTTCGCTGGAACAGGATTGGCGACCTTGTGCATTAATCTCAATGTAAAGTTAAGGAAGCCGCCGCTCAAATTATAAAACTGGTTTTTTTGTTTCATTTGCTTGACTTTTTTCCTCTCTTGTTATCCAATTAGTCTGTTTAGGGTTAAATCAAAAATTTGGATACGGCATGAATAAAGGACCAGTATGAGCAGCGAGTACCTTTTTGCCCATAAACACATTCTCGGCCTCGATCACCTCTCCGTTCCCGACATCGAGCTCATCCTCAATACAGCAGAATCCTTTAAAGAAATCTCTACCCGGGCCATCAAAAAAGTACCTGTCCTGCGCGGCAAGACAGTTGTTACCCTCTTTTTTGAACCCAGCACACGGACCCGCCTTTCTTTTGATATTGCCGCCAAAAGAATGAGCGCTGACACCTTCAGTATCTCTGCCTCCACTAGCAGTACGACCAAGGGCGAAACCCTGGCAGACACAGCCAGGAATATAGAGGCCATGATGCCTGACATTCTTATCATGCGGCATCCAAGTTCGGGAGCGTGTCATTACCTGGCGAAGCACATAAGAACGTCCGTGATCAATGCCGGTGACGGCACCCATGAACACCCGAGCCAGGGCTTGCTCGACCTTATGACCGTTAAGGAACACAAGGGGGAAATTTCAGGGCTCAAGATTGCCATCATTGGCGATATCAGCCATAGCCGGGTGGCGCACTCGGACATTATCGGGTTTTCAAAAATGGGAGCACACGTCTTTGTAAGCGGCCCGGCCACACTCATCCCCAAAAAGATAGAGAGGCTTGGGGCCACTGTCTGCACCACCATGGCTGAAGCTGTCAGCGATGCTGATGTTGTCATGCCCCTGCGCATTCAGACAGAACGCCAGAATGACCCCTTGATCCCATCCTTCAGGGAATACGCCACGTTTTTCGGCATAAACCGGCAGGTATTGCAGACTGCCAGACCAGGAGCGCTCCTCATGCACCCGGGCCCCATTAACAGGGGAGTAGAGCTGGCGCCTGATGTGGCGGACAGTGCGCAATCAGTAATTCTTGACCAGGTCACTAACGGGGTAGCCATCCGCATGGCCTTGATGTATCTCGTTCTCGGAGGCAAATAGAAATGTCAATGGTACAAGCCATACTTCTCAAAAACGGCAGGATCATAGACCCTGCAAACAAATTGGACAAAAAGGGAAGTCTCCTGGTTGAAAAGGGCAGAATAACAGCCGTTTTCACTGCACGGCAGAAAACAGGGCCGCTGCCTAAAAAACTTTTTTCTATTGACCTGCAGGGCAAGTGGGTTGTCCCCGGTCTTATAGATATGCATGTCCATCTGCGCGAGCCGGGCGAAGAACACAAAGAAACCATAGAGTCCGGCACCCTGGCAGCTGCAGCCGGCGGTTTTACCGCTGTTGCCTGCATGCCGAATACAATTCCTGTTAATGATTGCCAGTCTGTTACCAGGCTCATTTTAGAAAAGGCGGCGTCTGCCTCTGCCAGGGTCTACCCGGTCGGGGCCATAAGCAAAGGCTCGCACGGAAAAATCCTGGCTGAGTTTGGTGAAATGAAACAGGCCGGCGCTGTTGCCCTTACTGACGACGGTAAGCCGGTCACAGACAGCCAACTGCTGCGCAGGGCCCTGGAATATGCCTCCAACCATAAAATGCTGGTTATCTCGCACTCAGAGGACTCGGGTCTCAGCCGAAACGGCGCCATGAATGAAGGCTTTATTTCAACAAGCATGGGGCTGAACGGCATTCCTCATATTGCCGAAGAGATCATGGTATATCGAGATCTTGCCCTGGCAGACTATACCGGCTGCCACCTTCACCTTGCCCATATCAGCACCAGGGAGTCGATCAACCTCATCCGGCAGGCGAAAAAGAACGGGGTCCCTGTAAGCGCAGAAACAGCACCCCATTATTTCACCCTGACTGAAGAGGCTGTAAAGGGATACAATACCAATGCCAAGATGAACCCGCCGCTGCGCACACCAAAAGACCGTGCTGCGATAATTAAGGCAATACAGGACGGCACCATTGACGCTATTGCTACAGATCATGCGCCCCATTCAGTATTGGAAAAGGACATTGAATTTGACCAGGCCGCCAACGGCATCATTGGCCTTGAAACTGCTGTACCTCTGACCCTGGCCCTTTTCAGAAAAGGTCATATTGATGCATCCAGGCTGGTCCAGCTGCTCTCCAGCAATCCAGCCAGAATTCTCGGGGTTGAGGGAGGTTCGCTGGGGATTGGCGCTGAAGCCGATATTGCTGTTATTGACCCTGAACTACACTTTGTCTTACAAGAACAAGACATCCTGTCCAAAGGCAAAAACTCACCTTTTATCGGCGCCAGGCTGCAAGGAAAAGCGGTTCTCACTCTTTGTGGCGGCAGAATAACCCATAATCTCTTGTCGCCCTAATCAGTCTCCAGCCTAAAATTCTTAGTGTTTTCGCCTTCAGGAAAAATTGTTTTATTCCGGAAAATAATCACTCCCTGGCAAATTTCTCCCGCATCACCTGCACCCGCTCTAAGCTCTCCTGCATTCTTATTGCCAGTTCAGGTTTTTGTGTAATTGCAGCAGCTGTTTTTTTGAAGGCAGCAACAACTTTTTCGTGGCTGTGGCAGATAAGGAGCAGGTCAGCACCCGCCGCAAAGGCCTGCAGGGCAGCATGGCCCAGGTCGCCTTCCTTTTCAATGGCCCCCATTTCCAGGTCATCGGTTATTACAACGCCCTTATATCCCAGTTCATCGCGCAGCAGTCCGGTCAGGATTTTTTTTGACAGGGTAGCAGGTTTTTCTGCATCAAGATGCTGGTAGATTGTATGCGAGGTCATTATGGATGCTACACCGATGTCCATTGCCTGCCGGAACGGCGGCAGGTCATTTAAACGTATGGACGGTTCCGGTTTTGTGACAAAGGGAAGCCGGATGTGTGGGTCAACGACTGCTCCACCCAGGCCTGGGAAGTGCTTGGCACAGGCTGCGACGCCGCTTTCCTGCATTTCTTTAATTACCAGGCTGCCCAGCAGGCCCACATTTTTTGCGTCACTCCCCAGGGAACGTCGTTCCATGAAATACCCTTTTCCGGCCACACAGACATCAAGCACAGGAGCCAGATTATAATTGACTCCTATGCTTTTCAGTTCCCTGGCGCAGACATGCGCATAATCCATGAGTGCGACTTCCGGCTCTACAGACTCAGCCAGGACCCTGGCATCGGGAAATTGTGTGAAGGGGGGAGGCAAACGCGTTACAGATCCCCCTTCCTGGTCAATTCCGATAAGGGGGGGTGGCAGCCCGTTCTCTCTGCAGGCTTGGCGCAGGTCTTTTGATAGCTGTTTTATTTGTCCCGGGCTTTCAACATTTCTTTTGAAATAAATAAAATTGTTAATCCGATACTTTTGTATAAGGCGCAGGGTAGACTCATCAAGGGTCAGGCCGGGTACACCAACCATAAAAAGCTGACCTAAAGTTTGAAAATCTTTAACCACTTGGGATGATGTCATTTTTCTTCTTTTGCTCTGTACTGGAGAGGATCCCTGATCCCTGCCTCGGCAAATCCCTTGAGCCTCAGCAGGCAGGCATCGCATTGGCCACAGGCTTTACCATCATTGCCGGGATCATAACAGCTGTGGGTAGCTCCATAGTCTACTCCGAGTGCTGTACCCATTTGAATAATCTCTTTCTTGCTGCTGTGCATGAGGGGGGCATGAATTTGCAGGGATCTTTTGCCCTCGGTCCCGGCCCGGGTGGCAAGCCGGGCCATTTTTTCAAAAGCATCAATGTATTCGGGCCTGCAGTCAGGGTAACCGCTGTAATCAAGGGCATTCACCCCGATAAAGATATCATCTGCACCGACCACTTCAGCCCAGGCCATGGCATAAGCCAGAAATATTGTATTCCTTCCCGGCACATAGGTTTGTGGAATACATTCCTCCATGGCCGCAAAGGAGCGCCCCTTAGGGACCTCCATTTTGCCGGTCAGCGCTGAGCCGCCAATCCTGTCAAGACCTATATCAAGCACAAGATGCTCCGCCGCTCCCATTCCGGCACTGCTTTCTTTTGCCTTTTCCAGTTCAATGGCCTGCCGTTGTCCGTATTTAAAGCTCAGGCAGTAACAGGCATAACCGGCATCCCGGGCAATTGCCAATACTGTGGTGGAATCAAGGCCGCCGCTCAGCAAAACAACAGCTTTTTTCTCTCTTGTATTTTTCTGCTCCATACGGCGAACATTACAAAAGCTTGTACAAGACGACAACTACAAAGCATCCTGAATCCCTGTCGGGAGGTTTTCAAAGCGGGGTGAACCCTACATTTTCAAGTGATAATAGATTCAGAGGCAGATTACCCTATCTTCACCGGGAGCTGCCTGGCAATTTTTATTTCCCTGGGGCTGACATCAGCCTGATAAGCAAGAACCAGCACGCCGTCTGCCGCTACTTTGGCCAGAGTTTCAGCATACAGCGGGTCGATATGTGATGCGGGCATGAAACTATCAGCATCCCGCCGCTGCACACAAAAAAATACTGCAGCCGTGTGGCCCTGGGCTTTTAACATTGCCAGTTCGCGCAAATGTTTTGTGCCCCTGGTTGTCACCGCATCCGGAAACATTGCAACTCTGTCTTCGGCCAGAGAGCAATTTTTCACCTCCATGAAAATCTTTTTGCCTTTGTGCTCCAGCAGAAAGTCAAGCCTTGTGTTGTCGGATGTTTTTATCTCCTGAGTGATTGCATCCAGCTTGCCAAATTCGTTAATCACCCCTTTTTCAAGGGCTTCACGCACCAGCCGGTTTGTCAGTGCTGTATTCACCCCAACCCACACTCTGTCGGCTTGCACCATTTCCAGGGTGTGGGGATATTTCCGTTTTGGATTCTCAGACCGGGAGAGCATCACCGGGCTGCCAGGCTTGCTGCACCCGAGCATGGAACCGGAATTAGGACAATGAACTGTTATTATTTTATCCTTATCCAACTGGACATCGGCCAGAAACCGCTTATAACGGCGCACTAATATCCCTGGTTGCAACTCTTGATCAAACTCCATGAAGTTTCCATGTTTTCAAAGTGTAAGTGGGTCATCCTGCTTTGCATACGAAAAGACATTGTTTGAAAAAGTCATAGCCTACAGCAGTTCGCCTCTCATGCCAACTCAGAAGAGTTGCACTTCAAACTTGAATTTAGGTATAGTAAAAATCATTTAGACTCTTCAGTTTTTTTAAATAAAATCTTGTTATTATAAGTATGTTATTATAAGTTTGATTTACTCCAATAATATATAGTTCTGTAACTTTAGAAAAATTGATAAAAAAATATTGCCATGCAAAATTATAATTATTTCAAAAGGATCTTAGTAACCGGCGGAGCAGGCTTTCTCGGTTCCCATCTGTGTAAACGTCTCCTCAAGGATGGCCATGAACTAATCTGCGTGGATAACTTTTTTACCGGCACCAAGAATAATATTTTGTCAATTCTCAACAATCCACACTTTGAGATTTTACGTCATGACATAACTTTCCCCCTATATGTTGAGGTAGATGAAATCTACAACCTAGCATGCCCAGCCTCCCCCATCCATTATCAGCATGATCCGGTCCAGACCACCAAGACCAGCATCCATGGCGCAATCAACATGCTCGGTCTTGCAAAGCGGGTCAAAGCCAAAATTTTCCAGGCCTCAACCAGCGAGGTTTATGGTGACCCGGAAGTCCACCCCCAACCTGAATCTTACTGGGGCAGGGTCAATCCTAATGGGATACGATCCTGTTACGATGAGGGAAAACGATGTGCTGAAACGCTATTTTTTGATTATTACCGTCAGCATAAGTTGCTTATCAAGGTAGCCCGTATATTTAATACGTATGGCCCCAATATGCATCCTAATGATGGCCGTGTTGTTTCTAATTTTATCATGCAGGCCCTACAGAATAAAACCATCACAATTTACGGTGACGGCAGTCAGTCGCGTTCCTTCTGCTATGTAGATGACCTGATAGACGCTTTTGTCCTGCTAATGGATAGTGAGGATGGTTTTACAGGGCCGGTCAACCTGGGCAATCCTGGTGAGTTTACCATAAAAGAATTGGCAGAGATTATCGTTGACCTGACTAACTCAAAATCTGAGCTGGTATATAAACCTTTACCGAGTGATGACCCGATGCAGCGTCAGCCAGATATAAGTCTGGCTAAAGAAAAATTAAACTGGGAACCGAGGGTCAGCTTAAAGGAAGGACTGGAAAAGACAATTCCGTATTTTGACCACGTTCTAAGGGAGTGGATCGACTGAACGACAAGTGCAGCTTGGTTTATTGTGAATATATAAGGTATCTCCATGGCGGTAGTTGCTTATACCGCTAAAAATTACCGCCAAACATGACGGGATTTCAAGGGATTTCTTTGGACGTTATCGGAAAACTTAAACCCCGAATTCCTTGCTAGGACTCGGGGTTTAAGACGTTACCAGACTTCTCTGGATTATGTTCTGGTGGAGGCGGCGGGTGTCTAACCTTCATCTTAAAAATAATTTTTCAAATATATTCAAAATTTTAACTGCAATAGCATTTTTTTCGGGGACTGCTTGGGTACTTATTTGTCAAAAATCTTAACTTTCATCAACCCAAATCAGATTCACATATTCCGTGGATATCTTGACAATTTAGGAATGATTTATAAATTTAAAGATAGCAGGCATTGCAAGTCGGCAGTTAACAATATTGTATGTATCTTTGACCTTTGAGCTAACATGCTGCCGGTGGCATTTCCGTCAGCACCCCAGTTTCTTCCCGTTAAGTTCAGTGATTTGTTGTGTGGGATTTGTGTCTATCCGAAGAAGCAGGCGTGTTTGTCCTGGTCAACTAAAGCCAAGAATTCTTCAATGGT
>PKTW01000011.1 GCA_002868955.1 Desulfobulbaceae bacterium | reverse complement strand
GTGTGCAAGTCGTTTGATTTGTATATCCCTGCAGGAGCAGGATTTTAGCTTAGTTGCGGAAGACTTTTCTGACCAGTGAAAGAATATAGCGTGTGAGGCTTTTGCGGCGTAGGAGGAATTCTGCCTGGGCGTCTGTAACCTCCTTGCCGGTCTGATCCCGAAAGGAGGAGGATTTCATAATGGCAAAAATCTGTGATGGATAAACGCTGCGGTGTCCAGTCATCAGGAAGCTGGTGACGCAGGCAACTGCTGCATAGGGAGCTATTTGCGAACCAAAAAGTTCCACAGCCAGGATGGATGCAGCAATGGGAGTATTTGCTGCGCCGGCCAGAAGAGCCACCATGCCGATGGCGGCGAAAGTTGCCGGGTCAACACCGAGCATTGCTCCCAAGAGGCTACCAAATGTAGCCCCGATAAAAAAAACAGGAGTCACCATGCCGCCGCTGCCGCCAAAGGTAAGGGTGATGCAGGTAAAGATTATTTTTACAGCAAAGGCGTACCACACCACCCTTGCCCCTGCAAGTGTGGCCTCAATGGTGTCAAGCCCGAGCCCCAAGTAGTCGGTAGAAAAAATGAGGGTTAAGAGGATGAGAGCTGTGCCGCCAAGAAGTCCTTTCAAGGGGGCCCACCAGGGTATTTTTTCAGAAAGTCTCTGGAATAGATTTAATGTCTCGACAAGAAGCAGGGAACAGATACCAAATAAGATTCCGGAAAAAAGTACCTTAATGAAAAAGAGTTCGGTAAAAGAAGGTACAAAATCGATCTGATGATAAAAGTAGGAAATCCCCAGTGCTGCGGAAACCTGGTATCCCATAACTCCTGCAATGAAGGTTGGCAGAAGCACTTCATACATTATACCCCCGATAAACAGAACCTCGATGCCGAAGATGGCACCAGCGATGGGCGTGCCAAATACAGAGGCAAACCCGGCACTGATGCCGCAGATCACCAGTTTCTTCCGGTCTGCTTTGTCAAAATGCAGAAGGTTGCCGATTATTGAAGCCAACCCGCCTCCGATCTGGGCACAGGGCCCCTCCTTGCCGGCTGAACCTCCGCAGGCAAGGGTGATAACCGTGGTAACCAACTTTATGGGGACCACTATCGGCTTAATGTATCCATCATGGCGATGGACAGCTTCAATTACTTTTTCGGTGCCATGACCTTCTGCTTCAGGAGCCAGGTATTTTGTAATATAGGAACTCAGAGCCAGTGCCAGGGGCAGCAGGAGGAAATAGTAGGAATGTTCGCCAAGGCGTATCGTGCTCCATTTCAGGGCAAACAGGAACAGCGAAGTAGAGAAACCAACAACCACGCCAATCAGGCTTGCCACGATGAACCATTTGAAGATGCTGACTAAAAGAATGGATTCTTCTGTAATGGATTTTTTCATTTCCCTGAATGGATCAAATATTCTCTGAGCATTTTTTCTCGTGAGACATTGTCATAATACCCCAAATACCTTTTAATTCAATGGCAATTGCTGCAGCCATATTATAATACATTTACATGTCAGGTATACTGTGGAATCCGGCAGGATCGTTTTCAGAAACCGGGAATCGTCTAATTTTCTGGGGAATAAAAGGGGAGACCTTGGTTTTTAGTTGTCATGGCAGATAAAAAATTTTCTGATTGCCTCAATCTGGCTGGAAAGGCATAGCACGGTTATAACGTCCCCCGGAAGTATTCTGGTATTCCCGTCAGGCACTATAACTGAGCCATGGCGCAGAATTGAGACAACATTGGTGTTTCGGGGGAGATGCATATCAGCCAGCCGTTTTCCGGTGCCGGCACAATTGGATTCAACCTTGATCTCGATAAAATCGAGCCCTGTCACCTTGCGCAGGGTGGAGCGTTCCTGAGCCAGGTGGTCTTTTTGTTTGCGCATCAATCCTACATTATAGGCCCGGACTATGTCACTGCGGCTGATGAGGCCGACAAACTGTTTCGGATTGCTCCTTGCAACAACCGGCAGCCTGGCCAGGTCGCGCGGGGCCATTTTCCTGATGGCTGACCATATGGGTTCGTCCGGGAAAACCGTAACCGGTTCAGGTGTTGCAACATCCCAAATTTTCAGGTCTCGCAGGTTGACGTCTTTCCTGTGGAGGGTTCGCTCCATGTCCTGGATAGTCCGTTCCATATCCTGCATGGTGACAATGCCGTAGAGCTCATTGTTGTTGTTCAGGACGGGAAAACCACCGAGATGGGTTTCCTGGAAAGCGGCAAAAAGATCGGCAACACTCTGTTCATTGTGCATCGTTATCGGCGCCTTGTTCATTACCTCTTCCACCTGGACGGTCTGCATGATGTCCATATCCCGGCCTTGGGCAAAGCGGATGCCCCGCTTGGAGAGTTTCAGTGTGTAAATTGATTCTGGGTGCAGCCATTGGGCAAAGGTGGAAGCAACCATGCCTGCGGCCATAAGCGGCAGGATCAACCTGTAGTCATTACTCATCTCAAAAACAATGAGCATGGAGGTGAGTGGTGCCCTGGCTGCCGCAGAAAAAACCGCGGCCATGCCGACAAGCGCATAGGCGCCGACTTCAATGGTCAGCCCCGGGAAAAGACGCATGGCCAAATACCCGAATGCGCCGCCCAGCATGGCACCCGTAAACAGGGAAGGGGCAAAAACACCGCCGGAATTGCCTGAGCCCAGTGTGAAGGAAGTTGCCAGGGGTTTAAGGAAAATAAGAAGAAAAATCAAGAAAAAGGGGGCATGTCCTTGCAGCACTTCTTCAAGGAAAACAAAACCTGACCCAAAAATATGCGGATAATTTTCAACGAGCGGCAGGCCGAGTGACATATCAGCCGAGGAAATATAAGAAATGGTGCCCAGGTAAGGATAAGAGAAGGCCAGGATGCCAAGGAGCAGAGACCCTATTGCCGGTTTGAGCCAGAGAGGAATGGCAAGCTGCTCAAATACGTCTTCGGTAAAGTAAAGCATACGAATGAAAAGAATACCGACAAATGCTGCCAGGAGACCCAAAATAATATATAATATGATTTCCCAGGGTGAGTTCATAACATAGCCGGGAATCTCAAAAGCAGGCCGCGAACCAAGGAAGATGCGGCTGACAATACTTGCAGCCACGGCTGAAACCACGACGTTGCCGAACACGGCCACCTGCAGCTCGCTGAGTAATACCTCTATGGCAAAAACCACGCCGGCAATCGGAGCGTTGAAGGTTGCCGCGATGCCAGCTGCCGCACCGCAGGCAACCAGGTTTTTTATCCTTTCATCGGACAGATGCAGCCACTGGCCGACAGATGAACCAAGGGCGGAACCGACTTGGACGATAGGTCCTTCCCTGCCTGCTGACCCCCCTGTGCCGATGCAGAGAGCCGAGGCTATTATTTTTGCAAGGGCTACCCGGGGCCGGATCCGGCCGCCCCGCAGGATAAGGGCCTGCATGACCTCGGGGACCCCGTGGCCCTTGGCCTCCGTGGCGAATTTGGTTATGATCGGCCCGACCAGAAGACCACCGATGACCGGGATAATTATTATCCAAAGACGGCCAAGAGCCGGAAAGATTTTTTCGGACCCGCCATAGAAAAAGATCTGGATATATTGAATAAGTCGGATAAAGAATACAGCGGCAAAACCGGTTGCTACCCCTACAATGATTGCCATCACCAACAGGACAAGTCCCTCCCGCGGGGCAAGGTGGTCAAGCAGTTTGGCCAGGTATCGTTTGATCATAATGAATTAGGTATGATATGCTTGCATTTTTCCCTGCTTTTTAGCAATAAATTCTTATATTACAAATGCTTACTTTAGATAATGACTGCTGTCAAGGGTGGACCACCCCTGTAAACTGAAAAGAATGTTTTTCCACATTGAATTTCTGGCACAGGAGAAGAGAGGTGATTATATATATATATCAGGAAATGTAATGTAGTTTTTACAGTAATCTATACGGAATATAATATTTATCAGGAGGATTAGGCAATGATAGTTAAAACACACGATACCTTCAACCGAATGAATGGGGTATTAACTTTACTGGCAGCGTTTTTTGCTCTTTTTCTTTTAGCAGGATGTGCCGGGGGTAATTACGGGAAACTTGACAGGGATAGGGATCTGGACAACATGTTTCTCAACTATGAGGTTCTGCCAGACCACCGCTACTACATCACCGGGGGATATGATTGGCCCAGTGCTATCCTTGCAATCCATAAGGATTATGAGTTGGAAAACTCTGGAAACCTCTGGGTGGGAGTTCCCAATGTGAATTCCGCTCAAATGCGGAAATGGATAGAAAACATTGCCCCTGATGCGAATTATCGATACTCAGGCAGGTATTTTGCCGCTTACATCTTGGACACGACCGGGAAAAGAGTTGGTGCCTGGTTTGCCATTGAGAACTATACTACGGTTAAGTTTTTAGAGGGCAACAAGATCCAGGTGTATCCTCCTCAACAATATCAGAATCTTAACTTTAGGAGAGGTGGGATGTTCCAAGATGGTATTTAATTGCCAGCGGTTTGATGATTCTCCATTAAGTATTACACTATGAGCGACGGTTCTTTATTAAAATCAATCAGACATAACTGTGATATTTCAGACGCCAGGGACAATGGAATATACTCCATCTGTACCCTGGTGCTGAAATTGCGCAATCTCTATAAGTGGGAGCATGGCCTGCAGCCCTGGGAGGAGCCTGACTCCCCTGTACTGCTCGACTGGATTGCCGCCAAGGAAGAATACTGGGCGACCATACGCGCTGAACCGTTTTTACCCATACCCATCAATGGTGAAGGTATTGATCCCTTCCTGCTGCCTCCAATCAACAGGTATCTTTCTGATGGCAACAATATTTATGGTGCCGGTTACGGCAGATCCATGAAGGCGGTTTTTTTCATGGCTGAAATTCTTGAAGATCGCCTGGTAGACGGCTGCCCCACCCTCATTCTCGGCAAAGAAAAAGCCCGGGAGCTTTCCAGCCCCTTTGCCATGCTTCAGGATGGCGTCATCTATATCAGAAAGGATCCCATGCGTTTCTTTTTCTGGGACCAGATCCAGGAAATCAGCCCCTCCTGCAGGCCTGCCATGCAACAGGCGCTTGGCGCTTACGGCCTTATGAAAGCGGGGTGTGTCCTTGATCGAAACAAGTTGATCGAATTCTTCGATGCCATAGTTGATGAGGAACTGGAGATATTTATCTATCATGAGGTGGGTGAGAGTCAGGAAAACTTACTGACCAGCAATGTACTTAAAAAAATCATTGCTGCCTATCCTGCTTCAGTTCTTGAACTGCTGGCCCGGGCAGTCAAGGATGTCTTGGCAGACACCCATCCAAGAGGCCTTCTCAGCCACATAGTGAGCCAGGAGAAAAAAAGTTCGCTGGGTTTTTATATGTCCTTTCTGGATGGCATGCGCAAACTTCTTTGTGCGGAGCTGACTGAAGCGGGCAAAGTCTTTTGGGATAATGGAGACTGGTCTTTACTGCAAAGGGCAATAATGCAATGCCGCGAAAAAAACGAAACAATTGCCGCTACGCTTCAGGACCTTAGCCAAAGGCTTGATCAGGGAGAATCCCCTGAAATAGTCAGGCGCTGGGCAGAGATAAATGTGCTGGCACCACTGGGGCTTCAGGCGCCGGTCAGGGAGGATACAGCTACTTGAGCAATTTGTCAGTCAGACCCTGATAATCCAGAATCACGCCACCCTCATGTTCCGCACCATATTTTTCAGCCGTCTCTTTTAAGCGGAATGCCAGAATCGGCGCATCTTTATTTTTTCCATCAAGCCAGAAGTAAGCCTTTCCGATGCCAATCTTTTCAGCAGTAAAATAATCATAAACTGTGGCACTGATGTCAAAATTGACCATTTCCATGGCGCAGAGCTCCTTACGGTACCTGACCCCGCAATAGATTCCAGCGAAGAACACAGGGTTGTTGACCACGGCATCCAGTGAGTATTTCAGCATGTCGCCGCTTGCTTTTTGATCCAGCCGGCTGCAGGCTGGCGTGCTGTCATCTGCTGCTGCATTAGTGAGACCTAAAAGAGAAATGGAAAAGACGGCAAGTATGGTAATGATATATTTATTTAGCATGCTACAATACTCTCCAATCAATAACATATTCATCTTTACAACCCGGAAAGTGCTAGCATGATCCCGGCAGAAAGAAAGTTATGTGTTACTGACATAAAATGACACAAAATAAAATGAGAGTCAAACACCCAGCAGTAGTTGATAATAATTTTTTTATTTTAGCCGGAGCGGATTCATGGACGAAAGAATTCAACTCATAGAAGCCGATATTACCGTTCTTCAGGTGGATGCCATTGTAAATGCGGCAAATAATACCCTATTGGGCGGCGGCGGCGTTGATGGAGCCATTCATCGTGCCGCAGGACCTGGGCTCCTGGATGAGTGCAGAACATTAAACGGATGCGCCACCGGGGATGCGAAGATAACGCAGGGCTACAATCTCCCGGCGCATTATGTAATCCATACCGTCGGACCTGTCTGGCACTCCGGTGCTTCAGGGGAGGAGGATTTGCTGGCCAGCTGTTACCAAAGGTGCTTCAAGCTCGCCAGGGATAATAACCTGCGAACCATTGCCTTCCCGGCCATCAGCACCGGTGTCTATGGTTTCCCTAAAAAAAAGGCTGCCAGAATAGCCGTACGGGAAACACAAAAGGCCTTGTCTGTTAATGAGGAATTGGCAAATGTGCTGTTCGTCTGTTTCAATGCCGAAACAAGGAGGGCCTATGCAGAAGCCCTGCAGGAAAAGAAATGACATCAGCGGCGCTGAACAGGTTGTATAAGTCGGGTAAATGTGGCAGCTGTTTATTGTTGTGCCAGCTTCAACACCTCATTTCACGACAATGATATATTCCTGTTTGCTTTTATCCCAGTAATAACCTTCCCCGGACCAGATTTCATCGATTTTCTGCCAGTCATACTTGATAGTATCCAGGGCACTGAAAGTGTCATAGACTGCCAGAATTTCGGCATCCTCAATGCGATTGTCACGGTTGGCGTCCGCCCAGTGATATTCTGCCAGGGGAAGGATCAGTGAGCCTGCTATGGTTGTTTCCGAGGATTTCTTATCCCGCAGGGTAACTGAGCCATTGAATCGCAGCGGCGCATCATGCGTTGTGCCGGGTTCATTACCGGGAGTTTTCGCAAGATAGACAAAGGTAGTTGATTGTCCTGTTGTTCTGCTGATCCACTTGAGGCTCCCGGTTTTCTTGTCAAAGCCTGTAAAAGGGGGTGCGCTGACTATCGGTTCGCAACCCTCTGGAAGCGTCTCTTTAAGAATCAGAGAAAAAGGGCCCTGCTGCTTCGTCGTGACCTGAATAACTACTGGAAATGGCTGGCCTGTTGGGATATGGGGGGGGAGAAGTCGGGAGGCGAAAAGAGTGACAGGGGCCGGCTGTTTAAAGTTGTACCAGATAAATGGCAGCAGCAGGACAACGATCAGTGCCAGGCACCAGAGAAGGATTCGATTGGACTTCAGTTTTTTGGGCTGTACAGCAGAAATTGGTGGCGTATCGTCAAACGTGGATGGCTCTTCTTCTTTTTCAAGAATCTCTTCAAGGGAAACCTCAAGCGCTTTGGCAAGTTTGCGGGCATTTTCCTCCTTTATGGAGGGATAGCGCTTATTTTCCCAGCGGGAGATGGTGTCTGTGGTTACTCCTACCACGGTGGCAATATAAAGCTGTGTAAGCCCTTTTGACTCACGCAGGCTCCGTACCTTGGAGCCATCTATCTTGACCATCTGATAAGGGCCTGGAAATGTCTGTTCACTCATTCTGCAAGAAATTATTATTTTGCAAGGTTATTTTTTGGTAATAAAGCTGCATCATATTAGCCCAAGTTCACAGAACCTGCACAGGCTTTTTCACTCATACCCAAATCTGCCCGTCCTTGCAAATACTGTTATGGATAGCTTTGTCTAAGATATCGGGTCGACATCGGTCAATATCTACAGCAATATAACCCGACATCATCTATTATTTCCGCATCCGTTTCGTACAATCAAAAACAGGCAAAGGGATGCCATGTATTAATTCATACCAAAACATTAAAGGAGGAATGGAAATGAAGAAAATTTGCATATTGGTCTTACTGGTGCTGTCAGTAACGGCCCTATTCGTGGGGACGTCTTTTGGCACCGAGGAAGCAGGCTTGAAGGCTCCGGAAGCAGAGATCATTATTGCGGGAGAAAAAAAATCTGCAAGGTTTTCCCACCCGATTCATCAGAACCTTGGTGTGACTTGCGGCCAGTGTCATCATGACAGTCAGCACCAGCCGTTAACAGACACTGACATCGCAGCCATGGAAAACGGTCAGCAGCTTAGCTGTGCAAACTGTCACAATAAGGATTTCAGCGATCCGAAGCTGCAGACTCCGAAAGATGCATTTCATGCACGCTGCAAGGAATGCCACAAGCAGGGAGTCGATGGCAAGACAGGCCCGACAAAGTGTACAGGGTGTCACGTTAAGTAAATAACCGCGTTGCAGGAATAAAAAGGCCGGGATATTAAGATGTCCCGGCCTTTTTATTTTAAACAAATTTTTTCCATCAATAATGTCAACATTGCAAAAAGCACGATGCGCACAGGTGCTGCGCCTGTAATATATTGATATTATTAAGCTCAGTTGATGATCACGAGACTTTAAACAATAACATCAATATTGCACAGGGGGAAGGTTACAGGGTAGAGTGTCGGAGTTGGTTGCGGATTTTGTTTCGACTATAAACACGACCAGCTAGTGAATTAAATTAGTAATGTTCATTACGTAAGGAGATTCTCTGCAGCAAGTTGCGGAGAGCTTCAAATATTTTTCTGAAAGGAGGATTCCTACAAATGCCCCCCCAAAAATCAACCAAATGTTTTCCTTCGGCCAGTGACAGTGTCAAAGATGCAGCACTCTGTATTGTTTCGCCCCAGACGGAATCCGAGAGTTACAAGCTGGCCTTTGATGATCCGCAGTTTTTGCAGCGGGATGAACTGCGGGGAGTCCGACTGCAGCTTGAAATAATGAAGCCGGAACTCATTCAGCAGGAGCATGGGATCAACGCAACGGTTGTAATATTCGGCGGATCACGGATACCCGATCCGGAAAGCGCCGCAAAACGTCTAGAGGAAATGGAGATGCAGGCCAAGCGGGAACCGCACAGCGAACTGGCGGCTCTGCGGTTAAGTTGCGCCAAAAGGGTGCTGGCTAAATCCCATTACTATGAAGAAGCCAGAGAACTTGCCAGGCTCATTACAGAGAACTGCTTGAGTAATGATGACTGTGATCTCGTAGTTTCCACTGGTGGGGGGCCCGGCATTATGGAGGCTGCCAATCGTGGTGCTCATGAGGCAGGCGGGAAAAGCATTGGCCTCAATATTGTTCTTCCTCACGAACAGGCACCTAACGAATATATTACCCCTGAACTCTGTTTTCAGTTTCATTATTTTGCCATGCGCAAAATGCATTTTCTCATGCGGGCCAGGGCCCTGGTAGCTTTTCCGGGTGGCTTCGGTACCATGGACGAACTTTTTGAAACGCTGACCCTTCTCCAGACCAGGACAATTAAAGCGCTGCCGGTTATTTTATTCGGCGAGGAATTCTGGAACAAGGCAATAGATTTTGATTTTCTGGTCGGTGAGGGTGTTATTGCGCCGGAAGACAAAAATATTTTTTACATGGTTGAAAAAGCTCATGAAGCCTGGGAAATTATCAGCTCATTTTATTATGAGAGTAAAAATGAGAATCAATCATGAAATTATCCGATGCTGAAGTTTTTTGTCTTGAAAGGATCAGACAGTGTGGGGATGAAAACAAGTGTTTTTATAAAATTCGTTAAGGTCTCCGGTTTAACGCCTATCGTCAACCTTAGTGGAATGGAGGAGTACAATGGGAAGATTTTTGCTTGCCGTATTTTTTACATGCCTTTTAGTAAGCCCCTCTTTAGCTTTAGCTGCTGAAGCAGAAAAACCCATTGATGGTGCCAGACTTTATGGAACCTTTGCCCCAAAACCTGGGGCCTGGTCCGAATATGTCATATTAGACAAGGCAAATGGGAAACGAACTGTTATGCGCTTGTCCATTGTCGGCGTTGAAGCAGATTCATACTGGTATGAAGTGTTCAGCAGGGAGGAAGGAACCACCAATATTGTAAAAATGCTCGTTAAGGGCGACCCGAATAATCCCGAGAACATTCAACGGCTCATCATGCAGTCAGGTATAAATTATGCCCGGGAGATGGAGCGGAGTTCTGTATTGATGGACCCTGGGATGGCAAGCCATATTTTTGAGCAGCGGAGCGGAATCCCTACAAACATAAAGCTTAATCTGCAGAATGTAAAAACAGGAGAAGGGGTTGTGACAGTGCCTGCAGGTACTTTTGCTGTGGGGTTGCACCAGCTAGTCGACACAAGCGGCAAGGTCTATGCAAAGTATAACTTTTCCAAGGAGGTTCGGCCCATCGGAATAGTCACTTCAGATGCGGGAAATATAACTGTTACCCTTGTAGGCCACGGAACCGGGGCCAATTCTCGCATCACTACTGAGCCCACCATAATTACACCGCCTCCCGGAATGGCGGATGGCGTGCCGCAGGAGATGAATCCAGGCATGGGACCTGTTCCCGGAAGCAATATCAGGCAGCTTCCAGGCATGGGAACAGGCTACGAACCTAAACAATAGACCTGTTCTGTCACGTGACAAATGAGGACAGATAGTCGTCCTTTTTGATTTTTTGATAATATCAAAGTGTTATCCTTCGCCGGCAAAGATCTGCATCAAAGGGTTTGGCAGATTCCTT
>PKTW01000013.1 GCA_002868955.1 Desulfobulbaceae bacterium | reverse complement strand
GATCTTGCCGGCATTTCAACAACAGCAAACTCCGTGAGTCTGTTATTGTTCAGGTGGTACGCATAGACCTTCCGGGTGTCTGCCATGACCACATCGAGCTGGCCGTCACCGTCTACATCTCCAACATCCATGCCACGCAGATAAAGTTCCAGGTTCTGGGTCTTGGTAAAGCCCGGCATTGCACCCATAGACTGTGCCATAATAATGGGGGAAGCCATACCGGTGGTTGGGCCGGGACCTTGGGTTTTGTATATCTTATCAGGATGCTCGGTCCTGAATGAGGCCATAGCGTCATCTTCTGCGGCAGGAGCAGGCTGCGTCACACTGGCCGGCACAGCTGCAGTTGGCGGGGTGGCGCCAAGTACCCCTGCCGCAATAACCCAGGACAACTGGTTTATGGCACCTATTACCTCATTTTCCTGCGCAGCAGAGGCATAAAAGCTCTGGGGCTCAAATGCTGCATCGCTGGAAACAACCTTTGCATCAAGGCTCATGGAGCCGCCTAAAGAGGTCAGGCTCCCGGTTACGACATAATCAACACCAAGCTGCTGGGCGAGTGCAACGGCCTCCTTTTGCTGCAGGGGTTTTCCCGGTTCCGGCAGCAGGCTGTCAACCTTGTCGTGTTCAACAATTATTGCCCCCCCGTTTGCAGCAAGACGGCTCGCCAGCATGTCCCGCAGGCCGTCCTGCATGTAGGCCATTGAGCTTGGGGCATGCATTGCAAAGGGCAGGACCGCCACGGATTTTGCCGGTATATCTTCAGCAGTTGCCGTGAATGGATGTATTGTTCCGAAAAATGAAAAGAGCAGCAGAAATATGCTGAAAATTGTTGCAGTAGACCTGGTTGTATGTCCCATTATTGTTTCCCTGTTAAATGAATAAAATAGTAATTGAATGTATGCATTTTGCTTAATTGATGCAGGATACTGCAAGTGTAAGGCTGACGGCAAGCAATTTCAAGTCCCGCGCAGCCGGCCTGCGTCGAATTCGGGGCTTGCGTCTCCTTATAGCAACTTTTTTATGAAAAATTCTATAATTATGGCAATAAGATAAGCAGCAGGTAAAAAAATCACAGAAAAAACTTGCACTAACGGTTATTATTATTACTTTTAAGTTATTTGGGAATAATTCTCAAATACAACACGGGGAGAGTAACAATGAAAAAAGGCTTGATGTTATTAGGCATAGTTGCGGCGGCCGCGCTGTTTATCAGCGGCTGTGCTGCCAAGCAAGAGAAAGTTGCCCACGGGGATGTCACGGGCAAGAAAACCACAATAGCCACAGGGGATTTTTTTGAAGCCTGCGATAAGTGGACGCCCGGTGCCAAGGTGAGTTTTAAATTTACAAGTTCCGCACCGGTCATGTTTAATGTCCATTACCACGAGAAGCATCAGAAAACCTATGCCATTGAACAGACTTTGAAGGATAACTTTGAGGGCAGTTTTATAGTGAAGAGTGCTGATATCCACTGCTGCATGTGGGAAAATGACAATGACAATTTTGTCACCCTGACCTACGATATGACTGTGGAGAAGCAGTAAAGAAAAGGATTCGAGGTTTCAAGGTTTCAAGGGGTCAAGGGGTCGAGGGAGAAACATAAGGATTCCAGGTTTCAAGGGGTCAAGGGTTAAAAATTATTATTGCTGGTAATTAGGTCTGTACCTGGAATAAAGCTCATGGGTGTATAGGTATTTAAAAAAGTTTTTCCTCGACCCCTCGACCCCTCGACCCCTCGAAACCTCAACCCCTCGAAACCTTGAAACCTTGAAACCTTTATCCCCTGCGTCGTTCTGAAATCAGGGCTTCGATGCACAGCAGCAGGAAACAGATGCCGATAAAGACCTGAAACTTCTCTTCGTATTTTTCGATGGTTTCTTCCTCCTGTTCTTTTTTCTCGGCAGAGCCAATGAGCTGCATGTAGACCTCGCCCAGGTCTATGGTGCCGGTGGCTACGTTGAGATACCTGGAGCCTGGAGCTGCCAGTGCCATCTCCCGCAGCGTCTCGGCATCAAGCCTGCTCCATATCTCTTTTCCCTCGTACCTCATGAATGTCCTGCGCCCTGATGCATCGACAACCGGAATACGTTTTCCCTCGTTTTCATCCCCCAGCCCAATGATAAAAAGACGTACACCTTTTTCAGCGGCCGCTTTTGCTGCTTCAATGGGAAAACTTTCATGGTCCTCGCCATCGGTGATAAGCACGATGTCCTTGTATTTTTTTTCCTGCGCATCAAGCATCTGGTCAAGCACCAAGCGGAGAGCATCACCGATCATGGTGCCGCCGCGACTGATGCTTTCCGTCGAGACATTGTCAAGCATCATCCTGAAAAAACCGTAATCCAGGGTCAGGGGACATTTGACAGCAGCGGTCCCGGCAAATACCAGCAGGCCGACGCGGTCGCCCCGGAGCTTGTCAATAACATCAGCAATGGCGAGTTTTGCCCGTTCCAGGCGGTTCGGTGCCAGATCCTCAGCCAGCATACTCCTGGAGACATCGAGTACAAAGACTACATCCCTTCCTGTGCGCGTAATCGTCGTCTGTTCCAGGTTCCATGCCGGCCGCGCCAGGCTGATGACCAGCAGGCCAAAGCCGGCAAGTAACAGCACTGCTTTCCAGCGCCGCCGGACAGGATTGACAAAAACAAGCTTTTGCTGCAGGCCCCTGTGAATAAAGTGCTGAAGAAGCTGTTTGCGCCTGTTGGCGCTGTAGAGAAAAAGGCCGAGGAGTAGGGGCAGCAGCCAGAGCAGGTAGAGCATTTCTATGGAATGCAGCCGCATCGTGCTCATGGAATCCTCCTGAAATAAGTGGTGCGCAGGAGAATTTCCAGAGCCAACAGAACCAAGGCCCAGAGGGCGAAAGGGGTAAATCGTTCTGTATAATCCATATACCGGATGGATTCGATCTCGCTTTTTTCCAGTTCGTCAATCTCGCTGTACACTGCCCGCAGTGCATCGCCATCCTCGGCCATCCTGAAAATACCACCTGTTGTCTCGGCCAGGGCGGCGAGCGTTTGTTTATCAACGCCAGGGCCCCTTTGAATGACCTGGGTGCCGAACAGGGTGGGGACCCGGATCAGCGATTCCTGGCCGCCGATGCCGATGGTATAAATTTTGATAGACCATTTCTTTGCCAGCTCAGCAGCTTCCCGGGGTGTGCGTTTGCCGGCATTCTGTTCCCCGTCTGTAAGCAGGATAATGATTTTGCTCTTGATTTCGTAAGAGGGTTCCTTGTTGTCAGCAAGAAGAGACTGTTGCGTAATTGTTTCTTCTGCTTTTTGCAGGCGGGCAGCAGCAAGTGCCAGGGCATCGCCTATGCCGGTGCCGTCTTCCGGCTTTCGGTTGACAAGCTCTATGGGTTCGACAAACGAAACAAGGGCGCCATGGGCCAGGGTCAGGGGGCAGGCGGTATCAGCATAACGGGCAAAGGTGATGAGCCCGATGAGATCATTGGGCCGGCCGGCCAGGTCACCCTTACTGCCCTGCACAAACTCGAGAAAAACCCGTTTTGCCACCTCGAGCCGGTTCAGCTGTTCACGTTCAAAAATCATCTCAGCTCCCATGCTGCTGGATCGGTCTATGACAACCTCTATAGCGATACCCTTGCTGATGTCATATATCTTTTCCATGCCTTCAAGCGGTCTTGCCAAGGCAATAATGAGCAGGATGAGGGCCAGGAGCCTTAAAACAAAAGGCAGATGCGCCAATCTGCTGCGCAGGGAAGTTCCTGCGCCGGCAAGGTGAGGCGCTGAGGAGAACAGGATTTTTCCTGTCCGCAAACCAAGAGCGGAGCGGGAAAAATAGCGGTATAAAATTACGGGCAGAATCAACAGCAGCAGAAATGCCCAGGGAGTTGCGAAAGTCATGATAACGGGTACTCTACACTAGTTGTATGCTTAAGCATCTGGTTTTATAGTAGATATTTTTTCAGCTGTTTATTGGAGTGATGGAGTGATGGAGTGATGGATAAATAAAGTGGTGAAAAGGTTTTTCCCAATACTCCAATACTCAAGTATTTCAGTAGGTTGCTCTCCATTACGCCATTTTTCCTTCAGCCTTCAGTCTTTCCCCTTCCTCTCCCGTTTTCCCAATAAATTCCCTGCAGATCACAACGGTTTTTTCACTTTCAGCGATGCTTGGTTCATGCTTGGCAAACTTCACCAGGTCGCACTGGGTGAGAAAGTTACTCAATAAAGCTCTATGCTTGCCTAAAAGAGCATTCTCTGAGGATTTTGCCAGGGACAGGGCCACAAGAAACTCTTCGGTTGTACGTTCAGGAGCTTTCAGGCCAAAGCGGTTTTCAATGTATTGACGCAGGATATCAGAGATGCGAATATGGAAAAATTTAATCTCGCCCCTGGCAAGCAGGTCTTCAGATAGAAGCCTGTCCAGTTCCTGCAAAGCAATTTCCTCAGGGCGCACCTGCACCGGGGGAGGAAGTTTTCTGCTTGCTCTTTTGTGCCAGTAAATAATGCCGGATATCACAAGTGCTGTCATGAGTAAAACCAGGCCACCCAGCAGGAACTGTTGTATCCTGTCCGGAGGCAGGGAAAGCGGCGGCCTGATATCTTTGATCTCCACCTCGGAAGCATCAGGAGTCAGGAGCGAGTGCACCGGCAGCTGGATTTCTTCGGTCACGAGTTTTGCGACATCCGCATCATTTTTCCTGTCACGGAATATGACTGTCATGGCAGGGATGGTATAGGTGCCCGAGAGATATGGCTCAAGAAGGTATGTGGTCTGATGTACGACACGAATGGTGTCTCCTGAACCAATCATCCGGTCCGGGAGGATGCGCGTGTCTTTGAGGCTGAAATCTCCAAGGCTGGCAGAGTAGCTTGGGAATTCCACATCGGTATTTTCCGGAACTGCAGTTTCAAGCACGACTTCAAGCTGTTCTGCAATGGAGATTTCTTTTTTGCTTGTCCGTTGGATCAGAGTGAATTGGTCCTGAGTATAACTTTGCAGGATCCCCTGGTCTCTCTCCGATGTTTCTTTCCCAGGTCCCGGACTGCATGATGCCTGCAGAGAAGCAATAAGGAAGCAGAGAACCATTGCCGCATAAAAAAACTTGCAACTCCTTCCATGTTGGTGTGTGAAAAGGTTTCTGCCCATTGCTTCTATCTGGTGCATAGCTTTTATCTGATGGTAACACTGCAATGAAAATAAAAACGCCTCCACGTCAAGTCAAGAGCGTGGAGGCGTTTTTAATATTTTTTTAAAATTTACAGAAGGTTGTTGCTTTTGAGCTGTCGCACTACGGTCTCGATATAGGCTGAGATCCTGCTTTGGAATTTCTGCCGGACAAAGGTATCCGTTGTAATGGAGTAGGCCAGCTTCTCAGTTTCTGCATCATAGAGATTGGATTCAAGCTGCAAATATTCATGGGTTTCTGCATAGCTTACAGAAGGGGCGGTGCTGAAACTGTTGGAATAGTAATCGTCCATCCTGTTATAATATCCGTATGGAACCCGGTATGAACTTCCATGCGATACTTGCCTCTGCTCCTTGATCCCCTGCAACCTTGTGATAATTACGCCGTCAACCTGCAGTCCCTGGATGCTTTTGACAATGGTGTCCTTGTCCTGCATCATGTCCCTGGGGATTATTGTGTGGCTGGCAATGGCCATGACGCCCTGCCGGTTAAGCTGTTTTGCAAATTCATCCTCGTAGAATTTTCTCCGGTCCGGCTGTTTGGCCACGCCGATTACCAGGATATGGCTGTATTTTTTTATGCCAAGCTCCGGGTCCTTCCATTGCCCTGTTATCTTGCTGGAGCCGCAGGAGTTTAACAGAAAGACAAGGAGTAGAGCAGAGCAGCTTAAAAGCTTCATCTGTAATTTCATCAGGAAAATCCTCGCATGTTATTTGTATTTCTTCATGGCCTTTTTTTTCAGGTCATTATATTCTTTTTCACTAATAATGCCCTTTTCATAGGCCTGCTGCAGATCAACGAGTTCCTGCCCCAGGGTTGTAGTTGTTGTCTGTACATTGGCAGTGGTCTTTCTGCCGCCACAGCCGGCAGTCAGACCAACACTTAAAATAACCATCGCGACAATAACCAGGATTCCAAGTCTTTTCATGGGATGCTCCTCCTTTATCAGTTTTTTTTGTATTTTATCTAACTCAAGAATTTTTCTAGAAAAAAGTATAACCATACTAAATTGCAGACTGGTTTCATGTCAAGGATGTTAAAACCGTTACTAAATAAAAATAAGCCCTATTTCTTCATCATGCTCTGGGAGATGTGTATTCCCACCAGACGGGCAATGAGGACAGCGAGATACATCTGGCCCACGATGGCCTCGACCATGGCCAGTGACCTGGCCGGGGCTGATACCGGCGTAATGTCACCGTAACCTAAGGTTGTAAGCGTGACAAAACTGAAGAAGTACAGCACTTTTTTCGATTCAGCATCAAGAACTGCAGCCACGGAGAAAGAGCCCGGGTAAAGAATTTCCGTTATATTGTACAGAAATACCCACATGAGGCCGAGGAGGATGTAAACAACAATTGCCCCGTAGATTGTTTCAGAGCTTACATCTTCCTGCCTGAATATATGGCGGAGGATAAGGATAATTATATACCCTATAAAGATGATGCCGAAGAGGCTGTCTAAAAAATAAAGCAGGGGATGGGTGACGAAATTGTTGGCCCATGTGGTGCCTAATTTGGGTAAGGCTAACAGAATTGCGACCAGGGTGGTTCCTTTTTTGTCGCTGACCGCATAGATGCTTGTAAAAAGTATGACTGTAAAGAATATATCGATCAGGAACTTTATTCTTGTGCGGTCATAAAGTAAGGGCTCAAGCACCATCAGTGCCATAAGGCTCACCAGCAGGAGGAGAAACCTGGTTTGCGAGTTATTTTTTAGTGGAATTACCGGTGGTTGTATCATTCTCAGATATTTTGCTATCCTCCGGAGGGAAATCAACCGTGTCGGCGGTCTCTTCAGCCATGGCTACCCAACCGCCGCCCATGGCCTTGTAAGTGTTGATCATGCCGATGATAACTTCGGACTGGGTTCTGACAGCATTGAGCTCGGAATCAAACAGGGACCGATCGGCATCCAGGACCTCAATATAACTTGAATAGCCGTTATCATAACGTAGGCGCGCCAGGCTGGCGTAATCCTCCAGGGCCTTAACCCTGCGCGCTTGGGCCTGAAGTTTCTCGCGTGCTTTCCCGGTTGCAACAAGGGCATCTTCGACTTCTCGAAAAGCAGTCTGGATTGTTTGCTGATATCTGAACAGGAGTTCTTTATAATAGGCTTCAGATTGCTTAACTCCTGCCGCTATCCGGCCGCCTGTGAATATGGCCCCGAAAGCATCCCCACCGATGGACCAGACAAAAGAATCATTTTCAAAGAGATTAGAAAGGTCACCGCTTGCAACGCCGGCCAGGCCGGTGAGTGAAATCCTTGGAAAGTATTCGGCGCGGGCCACGCCGATGAGCGCATTGGCTGCGATGAGATTCTGTTCTGCCTGGATTATATCAGGGCGCCTTTCTAGGACTGATGAAGGTATGGCGGCCGGGATCGCTGCCAGAGTAAGCTGTTCGATGGGCAGACCACGGGGAATGTTACCAGGATTGCGGCCGAGAAGGATAGAGAGTTCATTTTCAGTCTGGGTGATTTGGCGTTCAATTTCAGGGACTGCGGCAACAGCCTGTTCGTATTCAGAGCGGACCTGGGCCAGGGTCAGTTCGGATATGACCCCTCCTTCGAACTGCAGGTCAAAAAGATCAAGGGAATCTTTGCGTGATTTGACAGTATCCCGGGCAATTTCCAGCTGGGCGTCAAGACCGCGGAGACTTACATATCCCGTGGCCACGGAAGAGACCAGGGAGAGGATTACGGTACGTCTTCCTTCTTCAGCTGCCAGCAGGTCTGCCTGAGCAGCCTCGGTGGCACGGCGCAGGCGGCCCCATACGTCAAGCTCCCAGCCGACATTCAAGGTGGCCTGGTAGGTTTCGGTCAATGACTCAACCCCTGCCGGCAAAATATTCTTTGAGGCCTGGTCCTTGGAGCCTGCAACTCCATAGCCCACCTGGGGGTAGAAGCCCGACCGGGAAATTTCCACCTGGGCCATGAACTGTTCCATGCGGGCGGCTGCAATGCGTACATCCTTGTTTTCCAGCAGGGCTGTATTGATCAGATCATTTAAAACAGGGTCCTGGAACTGCTCCCACCAGACAGTGTTGGCCGTATCAGATGCTTCTTTCGGAGATATGCGCCAGGCGCCAGGTGCATCCACCTTTGGCTGCTCGTAATCCGGTCCAACCATACAGCCGGGCAAGAGAAAACTGCAACAGAGTATAAGTGTTATAATACGCTTCATGTCATTCCACCTCCCCGGCTTTTTCAGGAGTTTCCGTTATGGAGGTGTTCTTGCCGGTATCCGGTTTTTTCTTTGAAACCTTTTCTTTGATAGTTATGACGAGCAAATAGAAAAGCGGCACAAAGAAAAGGGCCAGGGTGGTCGCGCCGATCATGCCGCCGATTATGCCGGTGCCGATGGAGTGCCGCGCTGCCGCCCCGGCGCCCGATGCCAGCACCAGGGGCATGGCCCCGAGGATAAAAGAGAGCGAGGTCATGAGGATGGGCCGTAGGCGCAGGCGGGCAGCCTCAAGGGCCGCGTCAAAGGGTGAGAGTCCCTCATTGTACTTGATTTCGGCGAACTCGACGATCAGGATGGCGTTCTTTGCTGACAGGCCGATAAGGGTCACCAGGCCGATCTGGAAATAGACGTCATTTTCCATGCCCCGCATCCAGACAGCTACCAGGGCTCCAAAAATACCGAACGGTACAGCAGTGATGACAGCGAGCGGTAATGACCATTGCTCGTATTGTGCAGCCAGGATCAAAAACACCATAACCAGGGCAAAGACGAAAACAACAGCAGAGGAGCCGCTCGACTTCTTTTCTTCAAAAGCCTGGCCGGCCCAGGAATAGGTGAAACCCTCCGGCATAACCTGGCTGGCGACCTCTTCCATGACGCTGATTGACTGGCCGGAACTGAAACCCGTATCAGCATCACCGGTTATCTTGGCTGCCATGAAACCGTTAAAGCGCGGCAGCAGGTCGGGTCCGGTGACATAGTCGGTGGTAACCACCGAGGAGAGCGGCACCATTTTTCCACTGCTCTGGCGCACATAGATATTCTGGATATCTTCAGGTTTCTCGCGAAATTCGGGCTCTGCCTGCAGGATAACCTGCCAGACCCGGCCATACTTGTTGTACTGACTGACATAGAGAGAACCGAACAGGGTCTGCAGCGCTGCATAAATATCCGGTACTGAAACCCCCATGGTCTCGGCCTTGGAACGGTCGACATTTGTTTTCAACTGGCGCGACGCTGCATTGATCGTGGTGTTGAGCCGTGTAACCTCGGGACGTTGGTTGGCCTTGGCAATGATTTCCTTTGTTACCTCGGCAAGCCTTATCGCACCCCCCTGGCCGCGGTTCTGCAGCCAGAATTCGAAGCCGCCCTGGGTGCCCAGTCCTGGAATTGCGGGTGGGTTGATGGGAAGAGCAACACCGTCTTTCAGTTCACGCAATCGTGGGGCGACAAACTTGAACAACGCCTCGACCGTCATCTCTGGGTCGCCTCTTTCAGCAAAATCCTTGAGTGAAATAAAAACCGTACCTGAATTGGTTTTGAACTGGCCGTCGATCAGGCTGTAGCCGGTCAGGGCCGAGTAATCCTTTACCGACGGGTGTTCGGCAAATATATCCGCCACCTGCTGAGTCAGTTGCTGACTGCGGTCAAGGCTGGCCCCGTCGGGCAGGATTACCGCCGCAAAGACATAGCCCTGGTCCTCGGCCGGCACAAAACTTCCCGGAATCACCTTGAACAGCATGTATGTACCAAAAAGCATGCCGCCAAGAAGGGCCAGGGCGATAAATTTCCGCTTCATGGTCAGGCTGACGCCGCCGGCATATTGATTGGTGGTTACATCAATGAACTTGTTGAACCATTTAAAGAACCCCCGGGGCTTGCCTTTAGATGGCTTGATCAGAACAGCTGCCAGGGCCGGGGTCAGGGTCAGGGCCACAAAACTGGAGATGGAAACGGAGATGGCAATGGTGATGGCAAACTGCCGGTACAGCACCCCCGTAGTACCGCTGAGAAAGGCAACCGGTACAAATACGGCAATGAGCACCAGGGTGGTTGCTATGACCGGTCCGGTGACCTCTTCCATGGCCCGGAGGGTAGCTTCCATGGGCGAGAGACCGAACTCATCAATGTTGCGTTCGACATTCTCCACCACCACGATGGCATCATCGCAGACAATACCGATGGCCAGGACCAAACCGAAAAGGGTGAGCAGGTTGATGGAAAAGCCAAGGGCCGCCATGCCTGTAAAGGTGCCGATCACGGACACAAAAATGGCGATGGTCGGGATAAGCGTAGTGTTTACCTTCTGCAGGAAAATATATGTCACCAGCACCACCAGGATAATGGCGATGATTAAAGTCGCTTTTACCTCATCGATGGACGCCTCTATTACCTTGGTAGTGTCAAAGGATACCGTGTAATCAAGGCCTTCCGGAAAGCTTTCCTTGAGCTCTTCCATCATCAACCGCACATTTTCAGCTACATCAAGAGCATTGGAGCCGGGCTGCTGGTATACGGCGATGAAGGTTGACGGACTGCCGTTCAGGGTTGAGCGCAGCATGTAGCTTTTCTGGGCCTCTTCAGACCAGCCTATATCCTTGATGCGTACAATTGCCGTACCTTCGGGATCTGCCCGCAGGATGATGTTGTCAAACTCTTCCGGCTCTGAGAAACGTCCGCCCGTGACAACCGGGAAGGTCATCTCCACCGGTTCATTGGTTGGCGACTGG
>PKTW01000188.1 GCA_002868955.1 Desulfobulbaceae bacterium | reverse complement strand
TATCGGGCACCCCCCATGATGACGGTAAAAAACCTTTTTGAGTGCCTCAAGATTTTGGCGGTTGACGCGGTCTGACTGCAGCCTGATGCGGGCCCCAGCCGTATATTTCTCCCGTGCCGCCTCCAGAGTATCTACGCCATTGGCAATAATATTATCCCCGCGTTCATCCTTCTTGACCGACCCTTCAATAACGACGGGTGTATCGTTATGCAGGATAGAAGCGCACCTGGCATAAAGTTCCGGAAAGACGACGACTTCAACAGTTCCGGCAATATCCTCCATGACAATAACAGCCATGGGGTCACCTTTCTTGGTTTTCCTGTTTTTTATTTCGCGGATCAAGCCGCCAACCCGCAGGCTCTGGCCTTCAGCCCATTCTTTTTTTTCACTGAGGTTGGTATCGGTCACCGACAGGATATCTTCCCGGTAATCATCAAGGGGATGGCCGGTCAGGTAAAAGCCCACGGTTTCTTTTTCAAAGCTGAGTTTTTCCTGGTCAGTCCAGTCCGGAATAGAGGGGATTTCGATCTTTGTATGCTGCTGCTCATCTTCACTGTCCATGACCGCAAAGAGCGATATCTGACCGCTCAACCTGTCACGCTGGGCAGCCTGACCCTGCTCCAGGGCCTGGTCAAGAATGGCAAAGAGCTGGGAGCGCTTCAGGCCCAGAGAATCAAAAGCCCCGGCCTTGATAAGGCTTTCAAGAACCCGACGATTGACCCTGCGCAGGTCAACCCTGCAGCAGAAATCCTCCAGGGAGGTATATGGTCCGTCAGCCAAGCGCTCCTCAATAATTGAATCAAGTGCTGCCTCGCCAACATTTTTGACTGCAGCAAGCCCGAAGCGGATGCGGTCTTCAACAACGGTGAAGTCCTTGTCGCTTTCATTAATATCCGGGGGTAATACCTCTATTTCACGATCACGGCATTCATTGATATAAGCGACCACCTTATCGGTGTTGTTCATGTCGCAGGAAAGAAGTGCTGCCATGAACTGGGCCGGGTAATGGGCCTTGAGGTATGCAGTCTGGTATGCGATCAGGGCATATGCAGCTGAGTGCGACTTATTAAAGCCATAGCCGGCAAACTTAGCCATAAGGTCAAATATATAGAGGGCTTTGTCCAGCGGGATATTATTCTTTTCCGCACCGGCCATGAATTTTTCTTTTTCATTGGCCATGACTTCGGGAATTTTTTTCCCCATGGCGCGCCGCAGAATATCTGCATCGCCGAGCGTATAGTTTGCCAGGATATTGGCAATTTTCATGACCTGCTCCTGGTATACTATAACGCCATAGGTCTCCTGAAGAACCGGTTTGAGCTGAGGAAGCGGATAGTTGGCAGGCTTCTTGCCGTGCTTGGTATCGACAAAATTACCAACCATGCCGCTTTCCATGGGGCCAGGGCGATAGAGGGCAACCAGGGCAATAAGATCAGTAAAGACTTCGGGCTTCATATTTGTTAAGAGTGCCCGCATCCCTGGGCTTTCAAGCTGGAACACACCAAGGGCATCGCCCTTGCAAAGCAGATCGTAGGTTTTAGGGTCATCAAGAGGGAGAGTATCGATATCAAGAGGATTGCTGAGGTCTGCCTCAATCAGCTTGATCGCCCGGTCAATGACGGTCAGAGTTTTCAGTCCCAGGAAGTCAAATTTGATGAGACCCGTCATCTCTGTATATTTCATATCATACTGGGTCAGAATTTCACCCTTCGGTCCTTTGCAGAGCGGCAGGTATTCAACCATGGGTTCGGGTGATATAACAACCCCGGCGGCATGGGTTGACATATGCCTGGACAAGCCTTCGAGGACCCTGGCTATGGAAAGCAGAGAAGCGACCTTTTCATCCCTTTTTTCCGCATCCCGGAGCCGGGGTTCCTGCTCAATGGCTTGCTTGATAGTTATCTTCAGCTGGTCAGGAATAAGCTTGGCAATGCGATCAACATCACCAAATGGCATGTCAAGGGCCCGGCCCACGTCCCTTATTACGGCACGGGCCTTCATGGACCCGAAAGTTATAATCTGGGCAACATGCTCGGATCCTCCGTATTTGTCCTGTACATAATGGAAAACTTCCCCTCTGCGTTCCTGGCAGAAATCTATGTCAAAATCAGGCAGGCTTTTGCGCTCGATATTGAGAAAGCGTTCAAATATCAGACCATAGGGCATGGGATCAATTTCAGTGATGCGCAGACTATAGGCCACAAGGCTGCCGGCGCCCGACCCCCGTCCGGGGCCAACCGGAATTTTATTTTTTTTCGCCCAGTTGATGAAATCGGCCACGATGAGAAAATACCCTGGAAACTCCATGGTCTGTATGACCTTGATTTCCATCTCCAGACGTTCGTGGTAGACATTCTCCAACTCAGCGGTCAACTCCCCTTTGTCCCGAATTACAGCCAGGCGTTCCTTTAAGCCTTCCCGGGCAAGTCTTTCAAAATATGTATCCAGGGTCTCATCCTGTGGCAACGGGAAATTGGGAAAATGGTGCTGTCCGAATGCAAGCTCAAGGTTACAGCGTTCTGCAATTTTTAGGGTTTCAGCCAGCGCATCCGGGAAATCCTTGAACCGTTCCCGCATTGCATCAGGAGACTTGAAATAAAGTTCATCGGTTGAAAACTTGAAGCGGCCTGTATCGTTTATAGTTCTGCCTGTCTGAATACAGAGAAGCACTTCATGGGCAAAGGCCTCGTCGCGGTTAAGGTAATGGCAGTCATTGGTGGCCACGAGAGGTACAGAAAACTCCTGGGAGAGTTTTTTTAAGCCTTTGTTTACTTTTTTCTGTTCTTTAATGCCGCTATCCTGCAGCTCAAAATAGAGACGGTCCCCAAAGATTTTTTGCAGAGCCTTTGTTTCCTTGCGTGCGCCCTCCATGTTGCCGTTTAGGATCAGGTGGGGTACTCCGCCATGCAGGCATGCGGTTAAGGCGATTAAGCCTTCATTGTGGGCAAACAGCGTTTCCTTGTCAATGCGCGGCTTGTAATAGAAACCTTCCAGCTGGGCAATGCTTGCCAGTTTCATCAGGTTTTTATAGCCTGAGAGGTTCATGGCCAGAAGGACAAGATGAAAGGCAGCATCACTGGGGCTTTTTGCCCCTGTATGTAATTTTCTGTCCTGGGGCGCAATATAGAACTCACAGCCGATAATCGGTTTTATGCCGGCTTTTTTGGCCTTAACATAAAATTCAAGGGCACCATGCATGGCACCATGGTCGGTAATTGCCACAGCACTCATGTTGAACTCCTTGCATTTTTCCAGGAGATCATTGATGCGGATTGCTCCGTCAAGCAGGCTGTATTGGGTGTGAACGTGAAGGTGGGCAAAGTCAGCGGCAGGTGTATCCGTCATGGCAGTTTATTCGTTTTTGAGGGTTCCGGGTTTATCGGAGCTGGTATGTTCAGGTTTATGATTTGAAAATACAACTCACACAATTTTGTCAGCAGAAACGTTGGGGATTCCACGGGAAGAAAAACAGGAATCACGGGCATAGAAAGAGTTTCAAAGGCGGCCTCTTATCTGCGGAAGATGAGGGGTAATCTTTTACTTCTCAGTCTCATTTATGGTCGAATATGGAGAGTCTGTCAAGTGCATTCAGGCTATCCCACAAATCACTTTCACTGCGAGGCTCCAGGGTGACAATAGGTCTAATCTTCCTTGATTTCAGGTAGGAAAAAAGACCCGGAAAATCAAAGTCGCCTTTGCCCACTGGCAAATGATCATCCCTGCTGCCATGGTTGTCATGCAGGTGAAGTTGACCGAGCCACTGCCCCAAAGTTGCCAGCCATTCGTGCAATGGTGCATGGGCAAAAGCCAGAAGGTGACCGGCATCAAGGCAGAAAAGGGCTAAAGGAGAATCGAGGGCTTTGAGAATTATCTTATGTGTGCGGGGGTCTTTTTCGTAAGTATTTTCAAACATGATCGGCGTGGAATACTGTGCAGCCACACCAAGCATTTCCCGCCATGTTTCCAGCGAGGTGGCAAGCCACTGGTCCGGGTCATAACTGTGGACGCAATCCACGTAGCCCAGATGACATACCACAGAACGCGGTTTGAATATTTCTATAAGATCGAAGCAGCGTCTCAGTTTGTCCCTTACAGCCTGAAGAACATATTGGTCCCGGGCGCCGGGCAGCATATCATGGAAGGGTGCATGCAGGGTGCAGCTCAGTCCCTTGTCCTTTAAAAAAGTCGACCTATCAAGAAAGTCCTGCCGGCTGAAGGTGTAAAGTGCATCTCCGTCAAGACCTATTTCAGGGTTAATGCTGTATTGTGAAACCAGGTGTTCGTATTTGTCAAACTCCGCAAAGGGGATATTGACAAAACACTGTGCAATTATGTGTGCAAGATTTTGTGCCATGATCGTCAGGTATGCTACTGCGATTATGCCACAAAGACGAGTTGAATTTTAGGGGAATTTGAATTTTTCAGGAAATTGCAAAGGGCTTTTTCTTCACAGGTTCTGCATAAATTTTTTATCTTCTGTGAGCACTTTGGGGGGGTAACAGCTCTCATACACCACCACCCCGAACCGGGGTCAGTCCGGGGTGGTGAAGCATTCTGCTCTCGTTCTCAAAAAGACCAAACGGGGGGAGGCCTTTTAAAAAACGTGGGCGGAGAAAAGAACTAATATCTTTTTTACCATAGATATCCGGTCTTGAGAATGCGGCAAATTGTCGCACCGGATGCTTTTGAAGCGGGACAGCGCATCAATTCCTTGCGGCTCTAAACGAGGGTAACGATGCACGTGAGCAAGCGACCGCGGTGAGCTTCAACAGTTTGAAAAAACAGGAGTGTTTGACAATTATCTCCGGTACTGATAATTACAATCTGGGTCAAAGCGTTTTCAACGTGTAGCACGAGGATGGAAGTCCTCGCAGGGAGAAAATCTATTGATGCAGAAAAAATATCCAATGTCGGCCTGGCAGGCAAAGGAAACAAATGCAACTATAGCATTCTCATGGCTTTTGCTTCTACGCTGGGGGGCCGTACTCTGCCAGGCTATCCTTATTCTTGCCGCTTACAGTTATCTGGAGATTGCCATCCCTATCATTTTTGTTTCGGCAATTATTGTTTTTGAAGCCGTAAGCAATCTTTTTTTTTCATACCTGCACAGGCTAAATAAAATTATACCGGAATGGCTTTTCGGCCTTGTAATGTTCCTTGATGTCATTCTTCTCACGGCGCTTTTGTACTATACCGGTGGCCCGATGAATCCCTTTACCTTTCTGTACCTGGTGCACATCGTCCTCGGTGCAGTATTGATGCGGCCCAATTGGTCCTGGAGCCTGACGGTTTTTACAGTAATGTGCTACGGCTCCTTCTTTATTATTGACCCGGAGCTCTTGGGGCACTTGCCGCTTATGCTGCCCGGAGGGTTTATAGGAGGCCCGGAAATCGAGGCAACGTGTCATCCTGCACTTGCAGAGTATGCCTTGCTGTCTGACCATATGAAACTGCACCTCAAGGGCATGCTCCTGGCCTTTGCAATCAGCGCATTATTCATTGTTTTCTTTGTAGGGCGAATCCAGAAGGCACTTGAAGAGCATCAACAAACACTTGTCAGCCTGGAGGAGGAAAGAGCCAGGAGCGAAAAACTGGCCTCACTTGCAAATTTGTCTGCAGGGGCAGCCCATGAGTTTTCTACGCCACTATCGACAATTGCCGTTGCCGCAGGTGAAATGTTGCATCAGTTAAAAGATGGAAAGATTGATCAGGGGCTCATTGATGACGCGCTGCTTATAAAAGATCAGGTCAAGGCCTGCAAGGATATATTATACCAGATGGCGGCTGATGCCGGAAAACACCTGGGTGAGGCACTGGAAAAACACTCTGTCGAGTATGTCGTGCAGCATACTCTCAACGAGTTTTCTGCAGAAGACCAAGCCAGAATCCGCGTCGAGAATGAAGCTGCTGCAATTTCCATACTTGTTCCATTTCGTACACTGGTACGCACCTTAAAGGGTCTGCTAAAAAATGGCATAGAAGCTTCACAGCCATCATTCCAGGTATCTCTTAGATGTTTTTATGATGATACTTTTTTGTATTTTCAGGTATCTGATCAAGGGTCGGGCATGGATCAAGAAACAAGAAGCAGAGCCGCTGAACCCTTTTTTACGACAAAGGAACAGGGCAAGGGTTTGGGCCTGGGGCTTTTTTTGGCGCAGAACGTGGCCGAACAGTTTGGTGGAGGTCTGACGATTTCTTCACAAGAATCGGCAGGAACCTCGGTGACAATACGTTTTGCCCTGGATCATATCCGCATTGCGTAATCTGTATTTCTTGCGAACTCTTCATGGGAGATATACGGACTGGTAAATTTTTTAAGTCGGCTGTAAAGCAAGACAGGGGAGGCCTTTTATGCAAAGTATCATACTGATTGATGATGAAGAGCAATTCAGGGAACGCCTGGCAAGGGCTTTTATCAACAGGGGGTATACGGTTCTCGAGGCAGCAGATGTCGATGGGGCATTGGAAAAGATAAAAGAGAACAAGCCGGACTGGGCCCTGGTGGATTTGAAGATGCCGGGTAAAAGCGGCCTTGACTTCATCAGGGCGGCCAAGGATTTTCTGCCTTTTCTTAAAATTGTAGTGCTTACAGGCTATGGGAGTATCGCTACAGCAACTGAGGCCGTTAAACTCGGTGCCCATTATTACCTGCCTAAACCGGCGGATGTTGACGACATCCTCAATGCTTTTGAAAAGGATTCTGAACTGCCGGGTGTTCCTGAACAGAATGAGTTTGAGGCGCCGTCGCTGGCAAGAGCCGAATGGGAACATATTCAAAGGGTCCTAAACGACTGCGACAACAACATTACGGCCGCAGCCCATAAGCTTGGCATTCATAGAAGAACCCTGCAAAGAAAACTCTATAAGTACGCCCCGAAAAAGTAAGCCTCTTTTTTTTATTGTATTCACACGGCATTTCTTCCTCCAGTCATTTACTCTGGCAGATCTGCAATTCAATCAGGGCTTACGGGGGGAGTATCCTGCTGCGACAATTTGCCGCATGTTCAGCGAGCCTTTTCGGTGGTATTTTATTTATTTGGTCTAAATTTCTTTGAACCCGCAGTCATCCAGGGAAATAACTAATGAATCGACAAGGAGAAGGTAGCCGATGAAGAAAAGAAGTATGCAGTTTATTACTAAAAACAGAGTGTTTTTTGGGGTCCTCGTTCTTTTGCTGGCCGTGACAGCTGGATGTGCTGCGCCGGGAAGCAAGAGTGCAGGGCAGTCCGCTGCTAAAGGAGTAAGCCAGGTTGCTTCAGGACAGCCAATGGAGATTTCGGAGAATGTTTCCTGTGGCAAATGCGGCATGTATCCGGCCCAATATCCACGCTGGCATGCGCAGATTATTTTTAAAGATGGTTTAATGACACCGTTTGATGGTTGTAAATGCATGTTTAATTTTCTGTTTGCCATGGATAAATTTGACAAGACACATTCAAGGGATGACGTGGAAGTTGCCTGGGTAAAAGACTTTAATAGCGGCACGTGGATCAATGCTGCCGAGGCACACTATGTGGTTGGAAGCAGCATGATGGGCCCCATGGGAAAAGAGCTTATACCCTTTACAGATAATGCTGCAGCCATGCAGTTTCACCAGGAGCAGGGTGGCGCCATAATGGAATATGGTGCAATAACCCCTGAAGTCCTTAAAGGCTTGGGGATGGGTGGCATGCAAATGGAGCAGGGATCAAAACATATGAAAATGTAAGTTTTTTTTACAACTGCGAATAAAGCGAATCGTCTTTAGAAATGGAGAAGGACAGCCTGTTCTTCTCCATTTTTTTGTGGTTGCAAATGGGGCGGGGTTTGCAATTTTCAGTAATAAAGGATGAAAAGTTACTTTATCTCTCCACTAATCTTAAAGGGGAATGCGCCGGCAGAAAGTCAATATTGTGGCAAGAAAGATATACTTTTGGGAAAATAAAAATAATATATTTCCTTTTTATTCTTTCTCGTTAATTTGTTCTTGCTTTTAAAGATATATACAGCTAGAGAACTAAATTATCACCAAGCCTTACAAATATAATACTCCCCAAAATACTCCTTTTGCCTGATAGTTTTTTCTCGTTTCATAATCTATAATATCTAAATAATTGCATAATTGGGCTGTGTGATTACTGGATTTACAATAGTAAATAACATTGTCCGAACTTTCGTGAGGGTTTAGTATTATTGGTACACTTCACGAAAAATTCTCCGATAAATTAAGGGCCAAATTGTTTGAGCATTTTGTAAATTGTCGGTTCCTACTAAAACGTATAGTTTGGCAACTACTTTTAGGAAGACCTAATTAGTTATTTGAAAAGGAAAATACGAGGTTATTTTGATCGGGAGGAGATCAAATGAATAAACTGGTAAACTTGATTACAAGCGTAGCATTATTTCTTTTACTGGGTATCGGGCTTGTTTCCTGCAGTGGAGGCGGATCAGGCACAGTGGGAAGTTCGGGTGACTCTGGCATAGGCGGAGGCGGATCAGGCACAGTGGGAAGTTCGGGTGATTCTGGCATAGGCGGAGGCAATATAGGAACCCTGATCCTTGGTCTGACCGATGGACCTCCGCCTAAGAATACGTACGATGCAATCTACGTTACTATTAAAGAGATTTCGGTAAAACATGAAGATAAAGAAGGTTGGGATAGACTGACCGGCCCCGAGCTGGATTTGCCCAAAACATTCAACCTTCTGGACCTAGTTAACGGAGTAATAGCAGACCTGGGCGTTGTTGAACTTGAGGCCGGCCATTATAACCAGATGCGGCTTTTATTGGGAACTGAGCCGGATGAAGAAGAAAACATCCTGGGAGAAGCACACGACTATGCCAATTATTTGATTCTTGAGGGCGATGATGAACAAATTCCGCTTAAAGTTCCCAGCGGTTATCAGACTGGCATCAAGCTTGTGAATGGTTTTGATATTGAGGTAGAAGGCTCTACAGAGCTGGTGCTTGATTTTGATGCAAACAAGTCCATTGTAAAGGCAGGGAAGAGCGGGAAATGGCTTCTGAAGCCGACCATCAAAATGATCGAATCAGTAACCTATTCTGTCGAAGGTTTTGTGGAGGATAATGAAGATAATAGGCTGGCGGAAGCAGATGTCAGTGCCCAGATATATGATTCAGCAGCATTGGACCCCAAAGATGAGATAACAGTAGCGGCAAGTGCTAAAAGCAATGATAATGGCTACTACTTCATGTACCTGTCACTCTATCAAGAAAAGTATAATATTGTAGCAACCAAGGATGGGTACCTGCCGGCATGTAAAGTGCTGGATTCAGACGGGTTAATAGCAGGCTATATCAGAGATTTTAACTTGACCCCAGCAGCTGCAACCGGAACATTTACCGGCTCTGCAAGAGGCCTGGAATCACCTGAGGATACTGCTCTTTTCAGCATAAGACAGGTGGATGCTTCCTGCGGCATGATTGAAGTGGCGTCACGCAGTGCAGTTAATACAACAGCAGAGCCAGCTGATTATTTCGATCCGATCACCCTGCCTGTTGGAACGTATGAGGTGGTTGTATCCGCAGAAGGAGAAGAAACTCAGGTTTGGAGTATCGAAGTTACTGCCGACACTGAAACGGTGCTCGATGTGTTTTATTCTGCACCTTCTTTTAATTGCGATATTACAGAAAGAGAAGCCCTAATGGCTTTATACACCAGTACGGATGGGGATTATTGGCTCGATAACACGGGTTGGGGTATCGGGGAACCATGCGATGGCGATTCATCTTCATGGTATGGCATAACCTGTCAGGATTCCAAGATAACCAATATCGATTTAGAGGAAAACAATTTAGTCGGTACCATACCACCGGAAATTGGATGTATGTCTGACTTGCTGGACTTAAGATTACATAGAAACAGTTTAACTGGCGTCATTCCAGGTGAGATAGGAAATTTGTCCACTCTTCAGTACTTGAATTTAGCTGTAAATGGATTTACAGGGAGCCTTCCATCGCAAATAGGAGATCTGACAAATCTAGAGTATTTGCATTTATATCAAAACAGTTTCATTGGCAATATACCGCCTCAGATAGGAGACTTGACACAGTTACGTGAGCTATTATTGGGTGCGAATCAACTTGAGGGCAATATCCCTCCAGAAATTGGGCAATTAACTAATCTTCGGACATTGAATTTACATGCAAATCAATTAAATGGTCCCATTCCAGCAGAGATTTGGGCTTTGAATAATCTTGTTTTTTTGAGTTTAGCTGCAAATCAATTTGAGGGCAACATTCCAGCAGCGATTGGCAATTTAACTGGTCTTCAGTATTTGCTTTTACAAGACAATAACCTGTTAGGCGGCGACATTCCATTAGAGATTTGGGGTTTAACAAGTTTAGTGAACTTACAATTACATAATAATAGTTTCACAGGTAACATTCCACCGGCGATTGGCAATTTAACTAATCTTGAGTATTTGAATTTAGGTGCAAATCAATTAAGTGGTCCCATTCCAGCAGAGATTGGAAATGTAGGTTTTGATGGAACGGTGGATCATCTTCAGAATTTGTACTTGTATCAAAACGGATTCACCGGCAATATCCCGCAAGAAATTGGCGAGTTAACAGAATTACGGGAGCTATTATTAGGTGCAAATGAACTCACGGGCAATATCCCATGGCAATTAGGAAATTTGTCTAATCTTCAGATATTGAATTTACATGACAATCAATTATTCGGCAGCATTCCTTTGACATTCAGTAATTTGACCGCGTTGGATACTTTCGATGTCACTGGTAATTGCCTGATAGATTTTGAACCTGTTCAAGCTCCTATTAACGATGTACCCAATTTGATAGGCGCTACTGAGTCCTGTGATACTCTTGACACCGACGAAGACGGTATGCCTGATGAGTGGGAACAATACTATTTT
>PKTW01000054.1 GCA_002868955.1 Desulfobulbaceae bacterium | reverse complement strand
ACTATGGGACCTGTCCAGCCAAGTTCGTGGGCCTGCTTAACGATCAGGGCCACCTCGTTATAGTACTGTGGTGTAAAGAGTACCTGGGCTCCGGATTTGTTTATCTTGCTTAACTGCGAGCTGAAATCGGTGTCCTTGGTGGTGAAACTTTCAAAGGCAACCACAGAGCCTGAACCATGGATTTTTTCCCAGGCCTGTTTGAAAAATTCGGCAAGCCCCTTGGGGTAATCGCTGGCCACATCATAGAGGACTGCTGCCTTGGTAAAGCCAAATTCTTCGGTGATGAAATTGGCCAGAACCGGGCCCTGGAAAGGGTCAAGAAAACAGCCCCTGAAGACAAAAGGACGGTCCTTGGTTGTGTCGGGATTTGTCGACCAGGGGGTGATCATCGGGGTCTCGTAATTGTTGCAAACATCACCTGCCGGCACCGCCTGTTTTGATGACTGGGGTCCTACAATGACAAGTACCTCGTCCTCGGTGATCATCTTGGTGTTAGCCTTTACCGCTGACTCGGCCTTGGCCTCGTTGTCTTCAATAACCAGTTCAACGGGATATTTTTGGCCGCCGATTTCAATGCCGCCTGCTTTCTCGATATCTTCCAGCCACATCTGAGCCGCATATTTTGTGCCTTCGCCAACCTTGGGAATATCACCGGTTATCGGGGCATTGATGCCGACCTTTACAACCGTCTTGCGCCCAAAACTCCAGGCGTTGGCAGAAAGAAGCATAACAGCGATAAGTCCCCATACAATACCATTCAGTGTTCTTTTCATATCTCCTCCTCGAATTGTCGAAAAATTATGCCTTGAACATTACCCTGCAATTTGCAGTTCAATAACATGTTACCTGGTTTTTCTACCTTTAATTGCAACCAGATTACAACTGAAAAATTGTTATTACGACAGATGGGTATTTATACTTACAGGAAAAATGATAAAAAAACAATTTCCTTGCTTTGAATATGGGCAACATATCCAAAGCTATAGGGTTTCACTGTGTGAGTGTTTACTGTTGCGGGAAGATTCAATTTCTGCCGGCAAAAATAATTTTGGCTGCGTGAGATAATATTCCGGTTGTTATGCCAGTGCCTGCAGTTTTTCGTGGTCGGAAGGAGGGGAGCATGCACTGTTTTATTATTGAATGTTTTACGAAAATCATAGTAAGTTCATAAGAGTTTTTATTCGTTACATATTTCTGGCTGATTCCTCTTAATTAAACTGCGAGGTGGACGTTGAATTTTGATAATTTTGTTAAAAATATTGCAAAATTAATTTCAGAGCCCCTTTTTAAGCTCTCCGGCACAGAGGTCACTCTCCTTTCACTTATTATATTCTTAGTTGTAATCTCCTTTGCCGCCTCTGTTTCATTTATTCTGCAGCGTACCCTGAAAAGAACCCTGGCCCACAAATTCAAGAAACAGGAGGGAACGCTTGCTGCGATTTTACGCCTTATTCACTATACCGTGATTATCATCGGTTTCGGTATCGGGCTGCAGACCATCGGCATCAATATAAGTGCCCTTTTTGCAGCCGGCGCCGTGTTCGCCATTGCCATCGGTTTTGCCATGCAGAATATTGTCCAGAATTTTGTGTCTGGAATTATCCTGCTGATAGAACGCACCATAAAACCCGGCGATATTTTAGAAGTAGAAGGAAATGTCGTAAGAGTTGTCGACATGGGTATCAGGACAACCATTGTACGGACATGGCGTGAAGAAGAGCTTATCATGCCCAACTCGATATTCGCCCAGACAACGATCAAAAATTATACCCTGCGTGATAATGAATTCCGCCTGGGTGTCGAAGTCGGCGTCGCGTATGAATCGGACATGAAAAAAGTTATCGAGGTGCTGGAGGCTACAGCTCATAAAGCCTCCTGGCGCCTGCCGCAACCAGAGCCCAGGGTTCTCCTGCAGGACTTTGGTGATTCTGCAGTGATCTTCGGTGTCTATGTCAACGTTGATGATCCCTGGAAGCAGAGGCTTTACATGTCTGACCTGCGCAAGGCAATATGGTTTGCTTTCATAGAAGCCGATATTACAATCGCCTTCAACCAGGTTGATATCCATTTTGATCCTCCTGTGACAGAAGCGTTTACAGGTCTGACAAAAATCAAATAAAGGGCACTGGCTCATGGAACTAACTAATGACGGGCTTATAGCGGCATATATCCTGGACAAAAAAGGAGGCGGCAGACAGATTGGCTGGGATGGAATAGACTCCTGGCAGCCGGATCAGGGTCTTCTCTGGATTCACTTCGATTACAGCAGCCAAAACGTGCAGGAATGGCTGTTTGGTAAAAGCGGTTTGGAAGAGGTAATAAGTGATGCCCTGATAGAAGAAGACTCCAGGCCGCGCTGCACATCTTTTCAGGAAGGCTTGCTACTCGGGCTGCGCGGCGTCAACCTGAACCCGGGAGCTGATCCCGAAGACATGGTGGGGATCAGGATCTGGTTTGAAACGGACCGTATTATCAGCACACGTAAACGCAAAATTCTTTCTATATCAGATATTCGGGCTGCATTAGAGCAGGGGATAGGCCCTGAATCGCTGAGTGATTTTCTGGTGCAATTAGCAGGAAGAATGATGGAGCGTATGCGGCATGTCATTGACGACCTTGAGGATGCTGTTGCTGATGTTGAAGACCAGGTACTGACATCAGAAAGCCGCCAGCTCCGTACCGAACTCGCGGCCCTGCGGAGGCAGGCTATCAGCCTCAGGCGCTACCTTTCGCCGCAGCGTGAAGCCCTGTCAAGATTGCTGACTGAAAAGATCACCTGGCTGGACGAAAGCGACAGGATAAGGCTGCGGGAGGTATACGACCAGTTGACCCGCCATATTGAGGACCTTGATGAAGCACGTGACCGGGCCGCTGTTACCCAGGAGCAATTGATCAACAGCCTGTCAGAACAGATGAACAACAAGATGTACATCCTCTCCATTGTTGCCGCCATTTTTCTGCCGTTGGGTTTTCTGACCGGCCTCCTTGGCATAAATGTCGGCGGTATTCCTGGAGCGGACAGCAAACTGGGATTCTCGGTATTTGTAATATTGCTTGTGGGAGTTGTCAGTTTTCAGATATGGTTTTTCAAGAAAAAAAAGTGGCTTTAGTTTTTTTGCATAAGCAAAACTGGCGCAGGAAAAATTGGTATTGAGGGGCAGCAACCAGTCAAATTGTATACTGTTTGGCCAATTGGATCCGCCATGCCCAAACATCAAGAAATCCGCCGGCAATGTTGATTATGCTTAAGGGCACCGGCAGTTAACACGGTGGGAAGGAATGTGGAACAAAAATGATAATGATTATACAACCTACTTTTTGTTTGAAACTAACAATACCTGCTGAATCAATACTAACAGTACCATCCAAAGAAGTTATTATTGCCAGTGCACTTCTTAACTGGTAATTTTTCATTTTATAGTCAACATTGTGGCAAGCAACTATACTGTGTTCATGCCGAAAAATGTTGTGTGCATTGATAAAGTGTTAAATTGCCTTATATGAAAAAAACACCGAAGGAGGATACCACCATGAAAAACGTACTGATCGGATACTATAGCCGCACAGGCAGTACTGAGGAGATGGCTAAATATCTTGCTGAAGGTATTCGTATCAGCGGGAATAACGTTGATGTTAAAAAAATATCCGAGATCAAAAGTGAAAAGGATCTGGATGGTTATGACGGTTTTATCTTTGGTTGTCCAACATATCATAAGGATATCACAGAGAACTTTAAAACGTTTCTTTTTTTAGCCCAAAAGGGCAACCTTGCCGGCAAACTGGGTGGTGCTTTTGGTTCTTATACGCACAGCGGCGAATCACCGGGCATAATTTTTGACACTATGGAGCACGTCTACAAGATGAGGATGACCGATTTAGGTCCATTCGGCCTGAAGGAGAGTATGATAAAATCAGAGGAAGGCAGGAAAGCCTGCCAGGATTATGGTCGTGATTTTGGGGGGAGACTTTGAGCCTATTATACTTAATGAATTCCTTTCTCCTTTTATAGGTCGCATGCTTCTTGGAATTCAAAATAACTGCTGAATAAAGATAATTGATGATGTTTAAAACAGATTAGCCAACCACAAAAATAAAAGGCATCTCATATGGGCATCAAACTAAAATTTAAGAGTCCGTTAGAAAAAAAGGTAAAGGCTGGTTTTCGTGGCTATCCTGTTGCAACAATTGCATTCTATGGAGCAGACAACAAGATAGCAACAAAGGTGGCGGTTGGAATCATGATGAGTGAGAGTGAAAAAGAACCCACAACAATGAAAAAATGGTTTTCAGACAAAGACATTAGGCGGGATGTAAAAATATTAAATGAAATAAAAGAATTTATAACTGTGCAAGGTGCTCGTTCTGTGGCTATCACCAATAAAATACTTGGTTGCCCACACGAAGAAGATATTGACTACCCATTGGGAGAAAGTTGTCCCAAATGTCCTTTTTGGGCCGGTCGTGACAGATTTACAGACGAATTAATCCATTGAGTCAAAAAAATTAAGAGATAACCCAACATATAACCGACTGGAAGACCTGCGGGACTTTTAGGTAGGATTTGGGCCTGCGGATTAGTTTATCGTTATATTGAATACTGCGGCAACAAGTATTCAATATATAATCATTCCCAAATACTGAAGATAATATTCAATATACTTCAATTTCATATTTTTATATAAAAAGGATTCAGGCCGATTTTGTATGGCTGCTTCGATTTTCAGTGCGGGCCTGAAAAGCAATTATTTATCACTATCACCTACTATTAAGATGGGGGGGCAGAATGTTTAATAAAAGGAGCTTATACGCAGAACAAATTAAAACAACCGGCAACAAGAATAAAGAGCATGAAAAAAACAAACTGATGGAAGATGTGCCGAAAGATGTTCCTGTGAGACCGTCGGAAACAGCTGTCAGAAGTTCAAATGTGAACAAAATCTTAAAAGGCAGCAAGCTGACCGGAGATATTAATGTTACCTGTGATTTGGAATTGAGCGGTGACGTTGAAGGTAATATAACTTCAATGGAAAACTCAAACATCCTAATAAAAGGAGTCTGCAAGGGAAATATAGAAACAAAAGAAGGCAGTGTTGATATTGAGGGTGAACTGCGTGGTGGAAACATTACCGCAGGGAAGGATGTGAAAATATCCGGCAAGTTCAATGGTGGAGAAATAAAGGCAGTGGGTAGAATATTTATTGACGGTGAATTTAATGGAAAACTTGAGGGCAATGATATCGAGATAGGGGCAAATTCCAGCGGGAAAGGGGAGATATTTTATAAAGAATATATCTCTATATCCAGAGGGGCCATGGTTGACGTGCAGATTTCCCAAACCAAGGAAGCTCTCAAAGAAGTAAAGATCGCGCCTAAAACGAAGGCGGCAAATGTAAAGCCTGTTAAACAGAGTGTCGAAGGAAAGTAACGTGGCCTACCTAAAATCTACAGAAGAAGATACGAACCTTTTGATGATGGCTTGCCACAATAAGAAGAGCAGTGTTATCGTTGTTCATTGAATCTATTTTATCAAATCAGAGTCTGGTGAATCGGTGCGCAGTGTTGACGCATTTTTGGTGCGATTTGCGCCTGCTATCTTGTTGGCCGGGAGAATTTTTGCCAGCCTGTCCGGGTATAAATTATAGGTTTTTGGTGAAAAGAAAAAGGCACCGGATCTCAGGGATGGGGAAGCTCTGTAATGATACTATAAAATTTTTTCATGATCTCTGGAGGAACTTCTGAATACCAGTGCCCTGTTAAAAGAGACACGCCATAAAAAAGAAGATAAAGACCGAGTACCCCGGCCGGCAGAAGCAGGATCGAATTCTTCCTGCGGCGTGGTAATGCAAGCGTCATACAGTCTTCTACAGGACAGACCGAGACACATTCGGTGCAGCCGATGCATTCACCTGTGCGTACGGTATTTTTTGTCGTGATCCTGATGGAGGCCGGGCAGGTTTTCTCGCATTTTTTGCAGTCGATGCAGGTGTTGCTGTCGCGCTTTATCTGGAAAGGGCTGGCAAGGGCAAGAAGGCCGAGCAAGGCGCCGTAGGGGCAGAGATAACGGCACCAGAAATTGCGGACAAAAAACGAGATAGCTACAAGGAAGAGCATGATAGCGGCAGAGAGTCCTGAAGGGCTGAGAAAGAAGAGCAGCATTTTGGCATCCACTGCCAGGTTGTAGGGTGAGGTATGAAAAGATTCGATCTGTTTCAGGGTCATTTTCCAGGCGATGAGATACAGGAAGAAAAAAAGCAGCAGGTATTTCAGCGATAAGAGCGGCAGATCGAGCCAGACAGGGGGTTGCCAGAGGATTTTCAGCTTTTTGCCGGCTTTTTCCGCCAGGTTGGAAGTAAAACCAACCGGGCAGATCCAGCCGCAAAACCCCTTGCGCAGCAGCAGTCCGATACACAAGGCAGCCAGAAAGATGGTAAGGCCGGCCGGGTGGATCATGTCATACTGGCCGCTTACAATAAGCCTTTTTAACCCGACCAGTGCACTGATCGGTAGAAAAGCCTCTACGGAAGGCGGCCTTGGCACGTAGGTTGATGTCTGGCCCGTACCCCATAGATAGAAGAGATAGAAGCGGTATCCTGCATATAGGCAGAAAAGGGTGAACCCTGCCTGGACAAGAGTTCTTAACAGCCTGATCCATTTGGGGCGGATGAGATCCACGTATGATGCAGGGCTCTGTTTCATGAGGCCATCATACCTTGCCTGGTAGGTCCTGCCTTTGACCTAAATCAAATCTGGCTTTTTTTTGCAGCAATATTTTTTGCCCCGGTTTTTCATCAAGCAGCCCGCCAACCCCGTGGCGGCTTTTCTCACCACCCAAAAAGATGGTGACAAGCATGCCTCCAAGCAGCAGCAGGGCGATAATCAATATTATCAGGTCTTCCTTTTTCATTTAGTCAGGGGTATCTGCATTGTATAGTCAAAAGCCTGCAACTTGATGACAAAACGGGAAGAGGCCGGATGATAGCAATTTTTCAGCCACGGATTCAGGATTCTGTCTTATAATTAGTAAATAGAGCCTTTGTCAATCTGGAACCGCAGCCGGCAAAATATACAATTTAATACTGAAGGGCACAAGGGAAGTGTATCTGGCAGAACAAACCATACAGGGCAGAAAAAATTATAGTATCAGGGACTCCCTGTATAACCCTGATACCGATTGCTGGCAGAGCCGAGATCTTTTTGACCTGGGCCGGACACCCTGGGACTACATAGTGTATCCCGGCGGGAATGCTTTTTATATCCAAGAGTCTATCTGCAAACAGCTTGCTGCTCAAGGAGTTGAGCATGACATATGCGATCTTGAGGAACTGTTCTGGCGCTTTATCAGGAAGGAGATCAGGCAGAAGATCGAGCCTTTTCATTGCCGCGGCAGGCGAAGAAGCCAGAATATAAAGAAAAAAAATCTCGCTGAACAGCAGGTTCAGGTTTTTGACAGGCGGCGCATGTATTATCTACGCTGCGGCGTTGTGGATCAACGCAAGGTAGGGAGCCTGCCGCTTAGATATTTTAAAGGTCTGCTGAATAAATCGAGGGACGAGATAGAGCAGTATATCCTGCAGCTTGAAAAAAGCCTGCAGCCCAGGGAGTATAAGCAGTACGTTTACGTGATATTCGATCTGCAGCGCTACTTCAGGGCATCACCGGCCCGCTCGATACCGCAGGCACTGGACCAGGATGAGCTGGGCAGGTATTTTATAAAGGATCTTTGCCGACTGCACGGGGATGAGCTTTTCTGGGCCGGTTTTGCTGAAAGAGACGAACTGCATGACTATCTTGTGCGCTATGCGGTCATGTTTTTTGATTACGAGTTTGACGGTGGATCTGCCTGGGATGAGTACCTGCAGAATTTTATTAATTCGAAACGCTTTTACAGTGCACCGTCTCGGCAGACAAAGATTGCCATAACAGAAATTGTGGAAATATTCGGTGTGACTGAAGAAGATCTGAAAGCAATGAAAAAAAGTGAACTGACTAAGTTATTCCGGCAGAAAGCACATGAAGTTCATCCCGATAAGGGCGGGGAACATGATACTTTTGTCAGGCTTACCGAGGCATATAAGGAGTTGTTGCGGAACAAGAGTTAGGATGAACAATCAGCAATCATTGAAGATTTGAGAAATTGAAGATTGAAAATTTTAGGTAGAAAATCTGAAATTTTCAATACTAAAACCCCTCGATTTTTTGAGTCCGACTGTTATCCTTTTTCCCGCAAGTATCTTTTCAGTACATAAATTCCGTCCGGGGTAAACGGTTCCTTCTTACTTAAGGCAAGTACATCCGCGGGATCAGCAAAGAATCCGCTTTCAACCTCTTCTGCCTGCAAGTGTAATTCTCCATCATGCATGCAGGAAAAGACCCTGCCCCAAACCCGGTTTTTACTCTCCTGGTAGAAAAAGGTGAAAAGGCATGTGAGGGCAGTGTCTTTTATGCCCAGCTCCTCCCGGAGTTCACGCCCGGCTGACTCGTCGTAACTCTCCCCGGCAAGCACCACGCCCCCGGCAGCAACATCATAATAGCCGGGGTAGATGTCTTTACACATGGTGCGTTTCTGGACAAAAAGCTCTCCGCGGCTGTTGAAAACCAGGATATAACAGGCGCGATGCGGCAGCCCCCCGGCCCGCATTTCATGCCTGGGTGCACTGCCTGTTTCGTTATTGTCATTATCAACTATCAGGACGAGTTCGTCGCGAGGGTTCATGGTTGTTTGATTAGCATGTAAAAAGGACTGATACAAGAAAAGCCATTGATTTTGGATTGTTTTCATCATACCAGACTCAATGGCTTATTTAACAGGCAAAATTATAAAAATGTAAATTCTGCCCTTCATCAGGCAGATTTCCTGGCATAAAGTAAAAATGAGACTGCGTATGCTGGCGCGAAGATGAGAACCACAGAAACTGGGAAAAAATTTAAACTCGTGTAAAATTGGGGCATGGCAAAAAAAGAACAGAAGACAATATGCGATTTCTGCGGCGGTATCGGCCAGCTCAGTTTTTTTAAAGGGGCCAGCAGGTTCCTCCTTTCAACAGAGGAATGCGAAGAGTGTGCCGGTACAGGCTACCGCTTGGAGAGCGAGAGCAAGGGAGGGGATGGCGTAGGAGCGGAAAAGAAAAAAAGATCAAAGAAAACGGGTTGAAGCTTTTTGTTATCTTCCCTTTAACTCCTGCTTGAGCAGGCAGCAGGAGATTTTATACAGTGGTTGTCCTGCCGCATCATAGCTGAGATTTTCCGGCTGCAGGAGCTTGTTGATGACGCAGCCTTCAGGAATATCGAGGCTGAAGAGTTTGGTCTCTGTCATACCGGTGTTGGCGATGAGCTGGTTTTCAGCAATCCTGAACCCGTTTACAGGGTAATCCTCGCATAAAGGGCACTGATAAACCCTGCCATTTGGAAAAATGAAGTAATTTTCCGCCACACGGCCGGCGCATTCAAATTTTTCTCCTGGCTCCAGAAACACCTTTGGAAAGATCACGGTTATTCCCAGTGCCGCGGCATCAGCGGCCACCCCGGGAATCTTTGCCAGCCATTCTGCCGGGGTGAGTTGCCATTTTTCCGCATCGCGTATTGCGGTTTTGCCCCTGATGCCGATAACCTGGATAAAGAAGCGTTTAACTCCCCACGCGGCGAGCAGGGGGGCCATCTTGTGCAGGTGATCAATATTGTACCTGCTCACCGTGTAGATCAGACTGACGTTGAAACCTGAAGCAACAGCAGACCGCAGGTTTGTCGTACAGGTTTGAAAAACACCGTCCCCGCGGAGCATATCATTTATTTCAGGGGTGGGGCCGTCCAGACTGAAACTTAAAAAATCAAGGTCTGAAGTTTTGACGTTCGTCAGGAAATCATGGAAAAGGAAACCGTTTGTATCAACAGTAACAGAGGAGTACCCCAGTTTTCTGGCAAAACGGACAGCATGGGGAAGATCCGGATGCATGGTTGGTTCACCGCCCAGAAAGATAACATTGGTCTCTTTGCTTTCATCCTGGAAGAGCTTAAGCCATTTTTCCAGGTTTTCTCTTGATACGGTTTCTGTACCCTGCTCTTTGGGGTTGATATAGCAGTGGCGGCATGAGAGGTTGCACGCGGTCAGAATATGAAAAAAGACATTTCTTTCTCCGCGCTTGAATCCCACGGTCTTTGCATGCGGCAGACTCATTATTCTTTCTCCGCTGCAATTTGCTCAAGGGTATAGCGGGCCAGAGGGCTGTCCTGCCAATATGTATTGTCCCGGTCAGCAAAAAAGGTTCTGAAAAGTTCCATACTTTCCAGACGCAGGACATGGGGTGTTATGGCAACTGACATTTCCCTGTACAGAGGAGTTAGTTTGCTGAGGTCGAGGCCGGTGCCGCCGCCCATGACGTCCTCGTATGCGTATACGAATGTGCGGATATTGTTTAAAAGCAGGGTTGCAAAGCACATGAGGCAGGGTTCCATGGTGGAATAGACAGCGATTCCGGAGCGCTCGATCTGCGGATGCTGCGCAAAAAGTTTTCGCAGTGCCATAATTTCCGCATGGTCCAGTTCATTTTCGTCAGGAGCCCTGGAGTTGATCCTCCTTCCCCTGCTAACAATTTCATCTTCATACACCATGACGCAGCCCACCGGAAATTCCCCTGTAATAAGGGCTTCCCTGGCTTCCAGCAGGGCTTCTCGCATATATTTTTCGGGATTATTCATTCAGGTGGTTCTTGATTTGCGAATATTTCAGGTGCAGCGGAAACAAAAGTTGCAATACTACACAGTACCAATGTAAAGAAAAAACTATCAAATCATTTACACCATAATCATGCAAGAGCAAATGCGTAAATGAAGGAAGAGTGGAATTGGACAGATATACAAAAGGGTTTGTGCTGGCTTCCTCAGTTTATTTTTCTCTGGCTGCAGGTCTTGGGGCCTGGATGGGTATGGCTGAAAGCTCGGAAATGGTGTTTAAGAAGTATTACGGGGCAGCCTGTTTTTCCTGCCCGGGCCAGGCGACTGAATCAATCAGGCAAAGTGCAATGATGCACAACGTGAATGAAAAGAATGTCCTTGCAGAACTCAACGAGGCAGCCGGGCTCTTAAAATGAATACAGTCATTGCGGCTGCTGAAAATTTTATCAGCCATGCAGAAACAATTGCCGGGGTCGAGGCATTTGGTCACGGCATCATCCATGATACCTACCTGGTAAAACTGGGCAACGGGGCAGACTGCTTTATCCTGCAGTGCATCAATACACAGGTTTTTACTAAGCCTGCAGCAGTCATGCACAACCTGCGGCTTGTTTGCGCACATATGCAGAAGCGGAGGACAGTCAGCGGCAGCTCAATTGATGCCGGCTGGCAGGTGCTTGAAGTTATGCCCGCCAGGGATGGCAGGGATTTCTTTGTTGATGCGCATGGAGCCTTCTGGAGGGCCTTACGTTTTATCCGGGGGGCAAGCCCCCTTGAACAGATTTCCTGCCTGCATGATGCCGGGGAGGTGGGGCGGGCCCTGGGCATCTTTCACTGGCTGCTGAGCGACCTGAAACCAGGACTTCTGCATACCACCCTGCCCGAGTTTCATAATATCGAGCACTACCTTAAACAGTATGATGAAGTTTTAGCATGGAGCAATAAGAGCGGCGAAGCCGGCAGATTCTGTCAACAGTTTGTTGAGGATAGAAAGAGGTGGGCCCCGGTGCTGGAGAATGGACGCAGAGAAAATCTGCTCAGGGTGCGTGTCATACACGGTGATCCCAAGATCAACAACATCATGGTAAACCGGAGCACGGGCCATGCTGTCAGCATTATAGATCTGGATACTGTGATGCCCGGCCTGGTGCTGTATGATATCGGCGACTGTTTGCGTTCCAGCTGCAACTCGGCGGGAGAGGAGGTTGCTGATTTTTCTGCTGTCCGTTTCGATCTTGAGCGCTGTGGAGCGGTTTTAAGCGGCTATACCGGGGCAGCCAGGGAGGCTTTGACAGGCAGCGATTGTAATTTTCTTTTTGATGCCATCAGACTCATACCCTTTGAACTGGGACTCCGGTTCTACACGGATTTTCTGAAGGGCAATGAATATTTCAAGGTCAGCCGCCGGGACCAGAACCTGGAGCGGGCCATGGTGCAGTTTAAACTGGTTGAAAGTATTGAAGAGCAGGAAGAGGGGATCAGGGCGGTTATTGAAGAGTGCCGTGCTGCTTTTACTGGCAGTAATTCCTGATAATATTAAACCAATTATTCATTTGCTTAGCTTATAGTCCTAGAATTATAATCATGTATTCAGCTAAATTTGGGGGAGTTATTATAATGTCATATTTATCTATCAATTCATTTTTGCTTGCCCAAAAACGAATCAAAAAGGGCAGGTGTTAACTCGAGACTGAAAGGTTATAGCATGGATGATCTGAAAAATTCTCTGGGCTTCCGTTATCTGCAGGAAACAAAATTCGACGCGCAGACCCTGTGGCATAAGCCCCGTTTGGATATTACACCTGCGCAGCCTTATAAACAGTATGCTGAAGCTGAAAAAATAAAGCTGCCGACTGACTGGGAGATGGATAAAAGCCTGCATGAGGCCTTGCAGTCTAGGCGCTCATGCAGGCGCTACACTGATATTCCCCTCAGTATGGAGAACATTGCCATGCTGCTTTGGGCCAGCCAGGGGATAAGCGGCCGGGCCGGCAACTTTTTTTTCAGGACTGCACCGTCGGCAGGGGCGCTCTACCCGGTGGAGACCTATCTTTCAATACAGAATGTCGAATCATTACCCCCGGGTCTTTATCATTTTCAACCGGCAGATTTTGGCCTGGAGAGGATAATCGACGGTTTTGCAGGGAAAAGGGTGGCAGAGGCTGCCCTGGGGCAGAATTTTATGGCCAAGGCCGGGGTGGTTTTTGTCTGGTCAGCCATTCTGCGCAGGAATTTTTCCAAGTACGGTCACCGGGGTTTGCGTTACGTCATGATGGATGCAGGTCATATCTGTCAGAATCTGCTGCTGGCTGCAGAAGGACTGGCGCTTGGTGCCTGCCCGGTGGCAGCATTTTACGATGATCAGTTAAACAGTCTGTTCGGGCTTGATGGCGAGGAGGAATCTGTTGTATACCTGGCCGCAGTGGGCGCAAAAGAATAATAAGTGCAGCCTTGAAAGGAGTCATGGAACATGTGGAGTTCAAAGGATGTTTATTATATCTCAGACAGTACCGGGATCCTGGCAACCAATCTGGGCCAGGCCCTCATCTGCCAGTTTCCGCAAGTAAATTTCAATGAAGAGAAATTTTCTTTTATCAGAACCGTAGCTGAGGCCCAAAAGACAATGGCCCATATTATGAAGCGCTCCGGTGGCCGCAGGCCGATAATCTTCAGTACTATCCTTGATCCGGAGGTGCGTGCTGTTTTTGATTCACCGGAAGTGGAATATTTCGAAGCCTATGGATTGTTTATGGAGCGCTTGGAAACGTGCCTGGAAACCGATGCTGTGCGGGAGCCCGGTTTTGCCCGTCATCCAAGTGATGTGACCATGAATAAAAGGGTCGAAGCTATCCATTACTGCCTGGCCCATGACGATGGGACCAAGGTCAGTGAATACGATGAGGCCGATATCATATTGGTGGGGGTTTCCCGCTCAGGTAAAACACCGGTCTCTGTTTTTCTGGCAACCCAGATGGGTCTTAAATCCGCCAATTTCCCGTTTACCTCGGAATATCTTAACTCCTATAGGCTGCCCGAGATAATCCGGCAGAATTTAAGCCGCGTCGTTGCACTGACAACCTCACCGGAACAGTTGCATAGCGCGCGCGAAAAACGCTATCAGGGCAGCAAGTATGCCAGGCTTTCCACCTGTATCGAAGAATTGAAGCAGGCAGAACAGATCTACATGAAGTCCCATATCCCCATTGTCTCCTCGGCCGGGAAATCTATAGAGGAGACAGCCACCCAGGTTATGCAGGAACTGGGGATTTCAAAAAAATACATACTGTAATTTTTTTGGCTTGAAGAATAGAGGAAAGCTCAGGAAAATGATGCAGGGGTAGGTTAAACAGGCAAGAAAGGGTGTTGCTCAACTGGTTTTTTCAGGTTTTGCGGATAGTTATATATACACCATCGGCAGTGGTTTCCTGGTGTATGATCACGCCTTCACTGTATGTAATCTCGCGCAGGAGCCTGATTATCTGCGCATCGTTGCACACAAAGTTTATGACATGACCAGCCCTGGCCATTTTAAGACGTTTCCTGATGTCTCGGACCGCCCCTAATGTATCGTTGCGGTAATCTATAGAGTGATCTTCCTTTTTCATGTGAAATAATTAATCATTGTCATCCGGGTCACTGGACAGTGCATCCTTGTTTTCGGGTTTTCCGGTGAAAAGCTTGATGATAAGAATGCCTGACTCATACAGGGCAAAAAGCGGCAGACAGAGAAGAATCGCGGCCATGATATCGCCTGCAGCGAGAAGAACTGAGAGCAGCAGGATGGCCGGATAAAAGTATTTGCGTTTCGTTGAAAAATAATTGCGCGTGACCCAGCCGATTTTAGCCGCAGCAACCATTAGGAAGGGAATTTCGAAAGCCAGTCCGAAGGCAAGAGAGGTGCGGGCTACAAACGTGAGATAGCCCGAAAGCTTTGGCAGCGGTGTCAGTTGCGGGCCGGCAAAACCCATAAAAAAATGCAGGGCCCGGGGCAGGACCACAAAAAAGGCAAAGCCAGCCCCTGCAGCAAAGAGGAGGGTGGCCCAGAAAACTACGGTGAGGACGGTTTTTTTCTCACCGGCATGCAGCCCCGGCGCAGCAAACATCCACAGTTCATAAAGCAGGACCGGAATGCTGAAAATGATGCCCAGGAGCAGAGAGAGCTTGAGGTACGTGATAAAGGCCTCTGTCAGGTTGGTATAGACGAGCTTGATCAGGTTCGGTGAGGCAAGAAAGAGGGGGATCATGAAAAACCGGGCAATCTGCTCAGCGAAAATATAGCAAAGCGCCGCAAAGAGGAATATTGCTGCAAACGAAACGAGCAGCCGCTGGCGCAATTCTTCAAGATGGGCCGAGGTTGTGATCATGCGTTACTCTTGTCTTCCTTGCTTTCGGTGGCTGTTTCTGCAGATGCGGTGGGACTGATCTCTTCAGATGCAGCAACATGTCCTGCATCTGTCCCTGTTTCTTTGGATAGTGTTGCGTCGGGTTTATCCGGCATGGCATCTTCCGGCAGGCTGTTGTATGCCTCCAGCAGTTTGTTTGGATGCTGGTCGCTATCCTGCTGGCCCCCGGCTGCATGGTCTTCATTTTCATCTTCGAAACTTTCCTTCAGGCTGGAAGCCGCTTTTTTCAGCTCAACAATACCCTTGCCCAGGGCCTTGGCCAGCTCGGGCAGCTTTTCCGGGCCGACTACAATCAGCGCCACAGCCATGATAAGGATCAGTTCCGGAAATCCGATACCAAACATAAAACGTGATCACCTTGGAGTGAAGTAAAGGGTTGCAGAAGTCAATTTCATATCATCTTCCCCCATAGATTCCGCCTGCAAGTGAAAGGCGGCCGGCCGAACAGTAATGTTATAATCCTGCAGCAGACGCAAGGGCTTTATTTAATCATATGAAGACAACAGTAAATCATCGATAAATATAGTCCGCAATCTACGGTATTTAATAGTGGGTGTCAAGAATCTGTCAATATCCTGAAGAGGCCCGATTGACTTTTGAGAAACCTTTGACTATGGTTGCTGGCGCTTAAAATTTTTCGCTGTATTTTTTTGCATACTCATATATCATGTATTTTTTTCTGGGTTCAGCATTGAGGAGAATATAAATGGCCAATGTGGTAGTGGTAGGCACCCAATGGGGTGATGAGGGTAAGGGCAAGATCGTTGATCTGCTTACCCGTTATGCAGACTGTATAGTCCGCTTCCAGGGGGGTAATAATGCGGGACACACACTGGTGGTGGAAGGCAGGCAGTTTATTTTTCATCTTATCCCCTCCGGCATCCTGTATGAAAACAAGAAATGCATGATCGGAAACGGGGTGGTCATAGACCCGGAAGTGCTGCTTGCAGAAATGCAGGAACTCCAGGAAACGGGTCTGCCGGTTACCCCGGAAAGGCTCATGATCAGTGAGAACGCACACCTGATCATGCCCTACCATAAGGCCCTGGACCTGAACCAGGAGGCTGCCCTGAAAAGCAGCAAGAAAATAGGTACTACAGGCCGGGGTATCGGGCCATGTTATGGTGATAAGATAAACCGCAAAGGCATCAAGATCGGTGACCTGCTGGATGAGGCTCTGTTCAAGGAGAAGCTCAAGGACAATGTCGAGGAAAAAAACTTTCTGCTTACCAAACAACTTAACAGCGAACCGGTCTCCTTTGCTGCAATCAACAGCCAGTTTCAAGTTTTTGCCGAGAAGCTGTCACCCTACCTGGGCAATGTTTCCGTTGCACTGGACCAGGCCAGAAAAAGCGGCAAGCACATCCTGTTTGAAGGGGCGCAGGGTACGCAGCTTGATATAGATCATGGCACCTATCCATTTGTTACATCTTCCAATACAGTTGCCGGAAACGCCTGCACTGGAAGCGGTTTCGGGCCTGTTCACATAGATGCGGTCATCGGCATTTTAAAGGCCTATACAACACGGGTTGGAAGCGGGCCTTTTCCCTCTGAACTCTTTGATGAAACAGGTGAGCAACTGCAGAAGAAGGGTGGCGAATTCGGGGCAACAACCGGCAGAAAACGCCGTTGCGGCTGGTTGGACAGCGTAGTGGCAAACGAAGCCATCCGTTTAAACAGCATTACCGGCCTGGCAGTTACAAAACTTGATGTATTAAGCGGCCAGTCGGCTCTTAAGATTGCCACATCCTATGAGGCTGATGGTCAAACATTTAAAGCCATGCCGAGCAATATCAGGATTACTGAAAAAGTAAAACCGGTCTATGAAGAGGTTGCCGGCTGGCAGGAAGAGATTGGTGCTGCCCGCTCTCTTGATGATCTGCCCAGGCAGGCCAGGGATTATATAAAACGAATTGAGGACATTACCGAAACGCCCGCAGTAATAATTTCTGTCGGGCCTGCCCGTGATGAAACCCTTTTGCTGAAGAATCCTTTTACAGGATAAGCGGCAAGCTGTTCGTTCCTTTCATTCGCAAATAAACTTTGCGAATTTCCTTGAAATGATTATATTCTACAAGTTTTTAAGACGGACACTCTGAACCTGTTGTTTTATATGAGGAGGTTACACCCTATGGCACGTATCACAGTCGAAGACTGCTTGGAAAAAATTGGTGATGACAATCGTTTCAGCCTAGTGCATCTGGCGGTGGAGCGGGTCAAGCAAAGAAGGCAAGGGTCTCCCTTATTGATCCCGGCCAGGAAGAATAAGGAGGTTGTCATGGCCCTGCGGGAAATTGCCGCCGGCTCTGTTACATTTGATAATATCCTTGATCTGCCCAAGCGTGGAGTTGAAGATGCAGCGGCTGATGCGGCAGAAAATGATGCTGCAGCCAAGCAAAAAGCCCAGGAGGCCGCTTGACTTACACCATGGAGCTTGATTATTACGAGATGCTCGGCCTCTCAAGGACGGCCTCTCCTGAGGACATAAAAAAGGTCTACCGGAAGCTGGCGATGCAGTTCCATCCGGACCGCAACCCCGGAGACAAGGAAGCAGAAGAGAAGTTCAAGCAGTCTACCGAGGCTTATGAGGTTCTCAGCGACAGCAGTAAACGCCAGATATACGATACCTATGGCCATGAAGGCCTGAAGAGCAGGGGGTACCAGGGACCTGACTTCGAGGATATATTTTCCAGTTTCGGTGATATTTTTGGAGACATCTTCGGGTTTGGCAGGGCCGATACACGGCGCTCAAGGCAGGGCCCGATGCGGGGGGCCGACCTGCGCTACGACCTGTCCATATCATTTATGGAAGCAGTGCATGGTATTTCCAAGGATATCGAGATAGAAAGGCCGGATACCTGCTGGACCTGTGAAGGAACAGGGTTGCGTCCTGGGTACAAGCCGGTAACCTGTTCCGCCTGCAATGGCAGGGGGCAGGTGGTCAGGGCCCAGGGCTTTTTCAGGATGAGCACCACCTGTCCACAGTGTCGAGGTGAAGGGGAAGTGATCAAAGACCCCTGCGCTGACTGCGATGGTATCGGGCTGGTTAAAAGCAAGAAAAAGGTCGCCCTGAAAATACCAGCCGGGGTTGATACCGGTGCCAAGATGCGCTTACGGGGGACAGGGGAAGGCGGTCGTAAAGGCGGGCCGGCCGGTGATCTTTATGTTATAATACATGTTGAGCCGCACGATTTTTTTCAGCGCCAGGGGGATTTGATTTATTGCCAGTACCCCGTGGACTTTGACCAGGCTGCTCTTGGCTGCAACCTGGAAGTTCCGACAATCCACGGAACAAAGAAACTGAAGATTGCGAAAGCAACCCAGAGCGGCCAGAGATTCACCCTGGAAAATGAAGGGGTGCCTCACTTACGAGGTAATGGCCGCGGCGATATGGTCGTCGAAGTCAAGGTTGTTACTCCAAAGAAGCTGACAAAAAGGCAGAAGGAACTCCTGCAGGAATTCGGTGCGCTGGAAAGAGAAAAACAAAAGGGCAACGAAGAAGGACTGCTGAAGAAATTATTGCACCTTGGCCGCAAGGCAGAATAGGGAATTTTTCGCCAGCGGACCTGTCTGCTGGCTGAACCGGCAAGGCAATACAAGGCTTGAATCTGTCCCTGAATTTGCCTTAACAGTTGAGGATATGAGTAAAGCAGTTGACAAAGACAGCCAAATCAATAATATTCCACTCCTTCATAATGCGGCTGGTAAAGTAGTCCATTTTATATAATATCGTATTAAGGAATAGAGTTCATTTTTTTAATTGTGCGTAGTTGAAAAGGATATTTACAGAACGAAACTGGAGCAGGAACTATGAACAAAAAACAACAGACTCACTTCAAAGCCAAACTTGAGGCTATGAGCCAGGACATATTGAACGAAGCTGAAAAAACGCTGTTGGAGATGACTGACCAGGCAGATAATTATCCTGATCCTGCAGACAGGGCCACGGCAGAATCTAATCGCAATTTTGAGCTGCGCATCCGGGATCGTGAAAGAAAGTTACTTGCCAAGATCAAGGAAGCGCTTGAAAGAATCGAAAACGGATCATATGGAATATGTGAAAGCTGTGACGAGGAAATTTCCATCAAACGCCTCGAGGCCCGACCGGTCACTACACTGTGTGTTAAGTGCAAGACCGCACAGGAACAGCACGAAAAAGAACATGCCCAGCCGTAAAAAAATATGCCAGAATTACGTAAGGATCCCATCCTCGGCCGCTGGATAATCATTGCGAAGGAGCGAAGCAGACGTCCTACAGATTTTGTTATACAGGAACAGATAGTCAAGGGAGGCTTTTGCCCTCTCTGTCCAGGCAATGAGAATACAACTCCAGCAGAAGTATTAGCCTACGGGCGCAACCCGTCCCATCCGCCTAATTCCCCGGGCTGGGAAATCAGGGTTGTACCTAACAAATATCCCGCTCTGGTCATAGAAGGAGATCTCAACAAGGAAGGATTAGGGATCTACGATAAAATGAACGGTATCGGGGCCCACGAAGTAGTCATAGAAAGTCCAAAACACGGAGATACATTCATAAACCTTTCTCCGGAGCGGCTGCTTTATATTTTCTGGGCCTTTCGGGATCGATTGGTTGACCTGGGCCGCGACCCGCGCTTTAAATATGTCATGGTTTTCAAAAACAGCGGCAAAGTTGCCGGAGCCTCGCTTGAGCATTCTCATTCGCAATTGATTGCCTTGCCGATCCTGCCCCGCATGATTGTCTCTGAACTCGACGGCAGCCTTTCGTATTATAAATACAAGGAACGGTGTATCTTTTGCGATATTATCCGCCAGGAACTCCGAGAAAAGATACGGGTCGTATGTGAAAATGACCGTTTTGTCACGGTCATGCCCTTTGCTCCCCGTTCGCCTTTCGAGATGTGGATTCTTCCCAAAAAACATTCTTCTTCATATATAGCAACAGAGGATGTATCATTTATTGCACTGGCGGAAATATTTTCAGAAACCATGAAGCGGCTTGACGCCTGTATCCCGGATGTGCCCTATAACTTTGTACTGCATGGAGCACCGTTGCACTCGGAGCCGCTGGATTATTACCACTGGCATTTCGAGATACGTCCGAAGTTGACGACTACAGCCGGTTTTGAATGGGGGTCTGGATTCTACATCAACCCCATGCCTCCTGAAGATGCGGCAGTTTATATGAGAGAGGCTTTCGAAAAAAAATAGTGGTCAGATCCACCCGGGAGAATTTGTTGTTTGGTAAAATTTTTAGTAGAGCTTAATATAGAGAGTCCGAGCCGGAAGATATGCTGAACAAGCCGGTGTGATTTTATTTATTACTAGTGCGCTGAGGCAAACGATGAAAAAAATCCTGCTTGTTGATGACGAGGAGAGTATCCATCTTTTATACCGTGAAGAGTTTGAAGAAGAAGGGTATGAAGTTCATTCGGCACTCAGCGGGACAGATGCCCTGGAAAAATTTAGACTGATTTCTCCAGACCTGGTAATTCTGGATATAAACATGCCCGATATGAACGGCATTGAGGTCCTGCGCCAGATGAAGGAAATTAATCCGACTCTGCCTGTAATTCTGAGCACTGCATACCATGAGTATAAGCAGGATCTGGGAGCATGGGCATCTGATGAATATATTGTCAAGTCTTCCGACATGGGAGAATTGAAGGAAGCTGTCCGCCGCTATCTCGCCAAATAATGTGAATTCTTTTTTCCGACCACTGTAATCCGATCTCTGCCATGAAGGATATCCAAAGCCAGCGAGACCATCGCCGCATTAATATACAGAAGGTGGGGGTCAAGGATATCACCTATCCGGTCATGGTCCTCGATAAGGCCAAGAAGCTGCAGCGGACTGTGGCGAATTTCAACATGTTTGTCAACCTGCCGCACCGGTTCAAAGGCACTCACATGAGCCGTTTCATTGAGATCCTGAACCAGTTCCATGGCGAGTTTGATATCAAGAATCTGAGGCTGATCCTGGAAGAGATGAAGACCAGGCTGGAGGCAGAATCCGCGCACCTAGAAATAGAGTTTCCATATTTTGTTAAGCAGAAAATATCCCACGCCAATGCTATTGGTATTGGCGAATATCAATGCAAGATGCAGGGGTTGCTTGAGGACAAATATGAACTTGTCCTGCAGATCAGCGTCCCTATTGCGGTGCCGTTGCCTATGCAGAACGGCGCAGGGCTCCCGCGTTCTCCGGGACTTTGGGGCAACGCTGTTATAAGTATCCAGTACCGTAATTTTATATGGATTGAAGACGTCATCCAGATGGTTGAGGAGGTAATAGGGCAAAACCGTTCCATTACTGAACAGCAGAACAGTGAAAGCTCTCCTCCAACAGATCAATTTTCGGCAAAATCAATATTATCGGTGGAAGAAATTACCAAAGCCCTGGGAAGAAAATTTTCCGGCAATAAAGATATTTCCCGTTTTTCCGTAACAGTTGAAAACCTGTGTGAAGGCTTTAAAACATTTGCTGTTTTGGACGGGCCCCAGGAACAGCTATCAACGGGCTGAACCAGAGGTTTGCTGTTATTTTGCAGAATGAAGCAACGCAACCATTAAAAATAAGTTAAAAAAGACTATGCACAACGAGTTACTCCTTGAAATTGGCTCTGAAGAGATTCCAGCCGGATTTATTGTCCCTGCCCTGGTGAATATGCAAAAGGCCATGGCCGCAAAATTGGCCGAGCAGGGTTTGCATTATGATACGATCCATACGGCGGGCACCCCGAGGCGACTTGCTATCTGCGTGAAAGGTCTGGTATCGAAGCAACCGGATCGTGAGGAGGAGTTTTTAGGCCCAGCCAAAACTGCTGCCTTTGATGCTGCAAACAATCCGACAAAGGCTGCTGCCGGCTTTGCACGCTCCAAAGGTGCTGAAGTTGAAGACCTGAAGATTGTCAACACGCCGAAAGGCGAGTATGTCATGCTTGTCAGGCAAAACAAAGGAGAAAAGACTGAGAACCTCCTGCCGCAAATCCTGCAGGGTCTTATTGCGGATCTGACGTTCCCGAAATCAATGCGCTGGGGTGCGGGAGAAACCTCATTTGTCCGGCCTATCCATTGGCTGCTGGTGCTTTACGAGGGCAGGAAAATTGATGTGCAGATAGGTGACATCACAAGCGGTACATCAACAAGGGGGCATCGTTTCATGGCTCCTGCTGAAGCCATAGAGGTGAAGGATTTTGCCCACTATGTCGATGTCCTGCGTCAAAACCATGTCCTGGTTGATCTGGATGAGCGGCGCCAGTCCGTTATTCTTGAGATCAAGCGGGCAGCCGCTGCAAGAAGCGGGACGGAGGGGGCTATAATACTGCAAGACGAGGAGCTCATTGACACGGTAACCAACCTGGTGGAATACCCTAACGGGGTCTGCGGAACCTTTGAAGAACGTTTCCTTGAACTTCCTGACGATGTTCTTATCACTGCCATGCGCGAACATCAGAAGTATTTTTGCGTTACAGACGCGGCGGGCAGATTATTAGCAAATTTTGTGGCTGTCAATAACACCCGTGTTCCAGATGAGAAACTGGCAGCCGAAGGACACCAGCGGGTTTTGCGGGCCCGTCTTGAGGATGCCTTTTTCTTCTTTAAGGCTGACAGGAGCAGAAAGCTTGCTGACCGGGTCACGGATCTTTCCGGGCTCATTTTTCAGGCAAAGCTTGGTACTATGCTTGAGAAAACCGGAAGGGTTGCCAAGTTGGCCTCCATTCTGGCGCAAGAACTTGCTCCGGAATATGAAACAATGGCAGAAAGGGCTGCTGTTCTTGCCAAGGCTGACCTGCTTACTGCCATGGTGAATGAATTTCCCTCACTGCAGGGTGTCATGGGCAGGGATTATGCCCTGCTGGATAATGAACCTCCGGAGGTGGCAATTGCAATACTGGAGCATTATTTGCCGATCAGGGCAGGAGGAAATCTGCCGGCACAAATACCAGGTGCCCTGGTGGGAATGGCCGATCGGCTTGATACCATAACAGGGTGCTTTGGCATCAATCAGGTGCCCACCGGAACCACTGACCCGTTCGGTCTCAGAAGGCTGGCTTTGGGGCTTCTGCACATCATAGAATCACATGGTTTCCTGCTGTCATTGTCGGATACAGTTGATGCGGCTTTGGCACTTTATGAGGACAAGCTGACCGGGGAGAAAACAGCAGTAAAGACCATGATTATTGATTTTATCAAGGGCAGGTTTGTCAACGACCTTATCGGGCGCGGAGTTCCCGGTTCTGCTGTAGAGGCAGTGACGTCTGTTGCATTTGATAACGTGGTTGATTGTCGTGCCAAGATAGATGCACTGTCAGCAATACGCGAGCAACCATCTTTTACAGTTCTGGCAGCAGCCTTTAAGCGCGTTATGAATATCATAAAGGGGCACGACGGGGCAGAGGTTGACAGGGGACTCCTGCAGGACGGAGCTGAACGCAGCCTCTATGAGGCCTTTGAAAGAGTGCAGGAGGAGACCAATAAATTCCTGCAGGCGAAGGAGTACGGCAAGGCACTCGATATCATCCTGCGCATGAAAGAACCGGTGGATCAATTCTTTGACGAGGTTATGGTCATGACTGATGATGCGGCTTTGCAGAAAAACAGGCTTAACCTGCTGACCGCAATTTCAGGGCTGTTCCTCAGGGTTGGAGATTTTTCCAAGATGCAGCCGGCGGTTAAATAGGATCACAAAACTTTTTTGGGGCAAACAGGATAAAGGATAATTAATCCCTGTTATTTGATGTGGCACCCGGAACATTTTGTTGGGGCTGCATTTCTGTTTTGCTTATGGCACTCTTTGCATAGCCCGTGGGCAGCCAGTTTGAAACTGTTGAGTTGCGGATTGCTCATGTCGTCAGCATTGTGGCAGCCGATACACTTCTTGATCTGCATGCCTTCCACATAAGGAGATTGCACGGAGTCTTCAGCCCTGGTGTGGTGGCATTCTTTACATGCAAAACTGTCCTGGTGTTTTTTATGGGGGAATCGGGCGGCTTTATTCCCGGCCGGACTTTTCAGTTCCATAATTTCAGGGCCGGAATTACTTGCATTGCTGGGGCTGCCAGCTACCAGGAGGAAGGCAATAAGGACCAGCACGGTTTTATGGATCAACGATTTCTCAACAATGTTACGCATTAAATTATTTATACAAACATTGCACAGGGATGACAATCGACTTCTTGCGGTACCAGTTTTCTTTTGCTTGCTGGTTTATAGGACAAGCTTCCTGATAAGGAACCTCAGGCAGGAATTTGCGAGGAAAGGTTTTTTTTAAAAAACTGAACTTTGCGGGAAAACCGGAAGAGAGTTTCCTGCTGATAAGAATTTTTCCCGACTTGTCTGGTGACGGCACATGTATTATCAGTTTTAGTCTACGTTTCTTCTAAACTTAGAAGACATAGCTTGTAACGCTGGCACAAGAGAATGTATACTCTGCCGGGTTGATTCCCTAATAAAATTTGAATAGCAGGCTCGGCGAGATCCTTATAGATAAACGCTTTTATGAATTGGAGGATTTATGGCAAAGCAGAAAAGCCCGGAAGGCAACTTTGTGAAAAAAGAAACCATGCTTATTGTTGCCCTTATTGCCCTGGTTATAGGGTTTTTGGGTGGAGTTTTTTACAGCGCCCTGCAATCCGGCCCGACCGGCAGCGTCCAGACTACATCTGCTCCGCCGCAGCCGCAACAACAGCAGGCTTCCGGCCTTACACGCGAGCAGGCCAGCGATATTTTGCGACTGGAGCAGGAGGTGGCAACTAACCCGACAAATGTAGACGCCTGGACACGGTTAGGCCATGTTTATTTTGATACCAATAACCCTGCCAAGGCCATACGGGCCTATGAGAAATCCCTTGAACTGAGGCCGGACGATCCCAATGTTCTGACAGATCTGGGTGTTATGTACCGCCGCAACGGTCAGCCCGATAAAGCGCTGGCTACATTTGACCGGGCTATTGCGGTGGACCCCAGGCATGAACAGTCACGCTTCAACAAGGGAATTGTCCTGCGCTACGACATGAATGACCGGGAGGGTGCGGTGAAGGTTTGGGAAGAGCTGCTTGCGATCAATCCTAACGCCCTGGCTCCCAACGGTCTGCCTGTCAGTGAAGCCATAAAAAGCCTCTAGCGTTTTCTGTTTCAGCCTTCTGCGGATGCCAGCCATACAAGGTTGCCGGCCGGCTTGATACGGGCGGCAGGGTAGAGTTCTACCGCTTCTTCAGGCCGTGTAAGAATGGTATCGAGTATTGCCCTTTTCCTGCTTCCTGAGGTTAGAAAAATAACGTTTTCTGCCCCGTTGAGAAGCGGCAGGGTAAGCGTTATGCGTGCAACCGGAGGTGAACCAACGCCTTCCGGTACAGCGGCAACCCATTTCTTTTTTTCTTCCAGGAGACTCGAGCCCGGAAAGAGGGAGGCCGTATGCCCATCTGTGCCCATTCCCAGGAGTACCAAGTCAAAACTCGGAATGGCCATGTCTTTAACATTGCTTTTCATCCCCGCCCGGCCCTGCAAGTGAAAAAAGTCACGCAGGTGTCTTTCATACAACTCGGCACCGGTTTCAGGATTTTTGTGGCCGGTTGTTATCCGGTGAATATTATGGGCAGGGATAGGGACTCTGGAAAGCAGAGCTTTGTCTGCCATGCAGAAATTGCTTTCCGGGTGGTTTGCAGGCAGCCACCGTTCATCACCCCAGAAAAAATGGCATTGCTGCCATGGCATCTGTTCGGCATTGGCAGCTGCACTCAATAGTTCATACGTCTGCCTTGGTGTTGAGCCTCCAGCCAGGACGAGAGTGAAGAACCCCTTATCCCTTACTGCAGATCCGGCAAGATCGACAATATAAGCAACAGCTGCACTGCTCGCCTGCTGGATATTTGTAAATTCACGGACCATTTTTGTTTCAGAGCTGCGGCTCGAGCAAATGTAATTTTGCAGGTAAGCGGCCTGGACCTCAGGCACTGATGGCGCCGCCTCAGGTAAACCCTGACCCGGCGGTGCAGGTATAACAGTGCTCGGATACTGCTATAGTATCACCCGGCCCCGGCAGACCCTGCAGTTCGGAGACATGTTTCCGCCTGTTCCCCATATACAGCTGCAGGGATTGATTAAAGTCACAATCAAAGAGATAGCCGTCCCAGGATACGGAAATAAGTGAACGGCACATTAAGCCCTCCAGGGTGCAGGGGTTGAAGTGCGCCGCCAGTTTCAGGATATAGCTCTCAAGGTTGTCTGAGTCTTCCAGCCAGGTAAGAAACCGGCCAAGGGGAACATTGGCAAAAACGTAAAGATTGTTGAACAATATACCCCATTTACGGGCAAGCATCTGGCGAAAACGTTTTTCAACCTGCTCCTGGGATGAAGGGAGAAACGCACCTGTCGGATTACACACCAGGTTCAGCTCCAGGTCTGAATCCGGAAGGCCGTAACCAAGTGCGTTCAGTTTTCTGAGTGCCCTGATGGAGGGTGCAAAAGTGTTTTCCCCCCGTTGTGATTCTGACTGGGCCTCATTTAAGGAGGGCAGGGAGGCTATTATAGCAACCCTTTTCCCGGCTAAAAGCTCAAGAAGGCCATTTTGTTTTTCTGCCGCAATGGCTGTCAGGTTTGAACGCAGTATCAGGGTATTGGTCAGGGGTGCAAGTTTGCTGACGAGCGTTGTAATGTGCGGATTCATTTCCGGCGCACCGCCTGTGATGTCTATCATTTCAAAGCGAAACCTGCCAGCCAGCTTTATGACTTCAGAGGCAGTGTTTTCATTCATGATCTCCTTGCGTAAGGGTCCGGCATCAAGGTGGCAGTGCCTGCAACTCTGGTTGCAGAGTTGCCCCACATTGACCTGTAGCGTGGTGCATTTTTTCCTGGTAAGGTCTATGCCGTGATTGGCTAGATTATTCCTGAATGTTTCCAGGTTCGGCACCTGATAGAGGTTGCTGCCCAGGTTATTAACTGCGTGTAACTGCTTCATCACACAAAAGTTTACAGTGATATTTTGTCGGCAACGTTTCGCATCTGGACGCCATGCACCAGCGAGGCGCCGCCCCGGATTGCTGTGGCGACATGAATTGCCTCGGTCATTTCATTGACGTTTGAGCCTTTTTCCAGACAATCCTGCGTGTACGCATCTATGCAATACGGACACTGGACCGCATGAGCCACGGCCAGGGCGATAAGTGATTTTTCCCTTTGGGTCAGCTCCCCTTCAGCAAATACGGCAGAATAATAGTCAAAAAATTTTTCGGCGAGTTCAGGGGCACCTTCACTCATTTCAGCAAATTTTGGTAAATCCTTGGGATGATAATATGTATCCATGCAATACTCCGGTCAGGTTCTGGTTTGACTTGCAAAGGAAAAAAAAACAACTAGTTAAATTACCTAAGAATGATTTATTAATTTAAATTTCATGCCCTGAAATTACAAGATATGAGCCCAAAGTACAATTAATTTTGAATCATCCGGACGATAGGGGTTTTGCAAAAAAATATATTTCTTGTTCATGAAATTCATGCAACTATGTATAATAAAATATTTGGACCTTGCATGAGTATAGCAGGACTCTATTAAAGAGTTATAAAGTAACGGTAAAGATTGCGTAAAAATAAGCATAGAAACTTGACCCCATAATCGAATTGAATATATAAAACCTGGTTTTATAAAATAACCCGGGAGTGTGAAGCAAAAACTGTATGCAAATCGTTTTGAAACAGATAGAAATCCTCGGTCGTAACACCTTGTATTATTTTTATGATCTGGGCGGCATGGGGTTGTTTTTATTACAGTCACTCAGCGGCATTTTCAGGGCGCCTTTCCGTTTTCGGGCTCTACTGAAAGAAATTAAGGTTATCGGCGCCCATTCCTTTGTTGTTATTTTTTTTACAGCAGCCTTTACCGGCATGGTTTTAGGGGTGCAGGGATATTACACCCTCAGTAAAGTCGGGTCGGAGGGAGCCCTTGGTTCCGCCGTGGCATTAAGTCTTATCCGGGAACTTGGTCCGGTACTGACAGCCCTTATGGTAACGGGCCGGGCCGGATCAGCCATGTGCGCTGAATTAGGTATTATGCGTATATCACAGCAGATAGATGCCCTGGAATGTATGGCCATAAACCCGTACAGGTTCCTTATCGCGCCCAAGTTCCTGGCAACCCTTGTTGCTGTTCCACTCCTTACTTTGTTGTTTAATGTTGTTGGAATCTATGGCGGATATTTGACCGGCGTCAAGCTTCTCGGGGTAAATCCTGGAGCCTTTTTTTCCGGCATGGAACAGAGTGTGCTTAACAAGGATATCAACCTGGGTATAATCAAGTCCTTTGTTTTTGCTGTTATTATTGTCTGGATCTGCACAGGCAGAGGGTTTCTGTTGCTCAAAATACGCTCTACCGGTTTTGGGGCAGAAAGTGTCAGCAGGGTAACCACACAAGCAGTTGTGCTTTCATCAATTACCGTCCTGCTCTGGGATTATTTATTGACGGCTATGCTGCTATGAACGGTGCAATTATTCAATTCGTCGATGTCCATAAGTCTTTCACCAGTGCAAATGGCACGGTGCAAAGGGTTTTAAAGGGAGTTGATTTCAGCATAAATTCAGGGATGACAACGGTTATCGGGGGAGCAAGCGGCCAGGGTAAAAGTGTGGCGATCAAACTTATACTTGGCCTGATGAAACCGGACACCGGCAAAATTCTTATTGAGGGCAAAGATATCACCACCATGAGATCCAGGGAGCTTAATGAGGTGCGTTCGAATTTCGGCGTTTTGTTCCAGGGGGTGGCCCTTTTTGACTCCATGACGGTATATGGGAATGTGGCACTGCCGCTGCAGGAAAAAACGAAGCTTCCGGCTGATGAAATTCACAAACGGGTCATGGCATCACTGGCGCAGTTCGGTCTTAGCGGACATGAAGATAAATTTCCGGCTCAGCTCAGCGGCGGTATGCAGAAAAGGGTAGGTTTGGCCCGGGCGCTGCAGCTCCAGCCCAAGATCATGCTGTTTGATGAGCCGACGACCGGCCTTGATCCGGCCCGGTCACTGGAGATCTACAGATTATTTCACAAGATACAGCAAGAAATGAAATATACCTCAGTGATCGTCAGCCATGATATTCCCAAGATATTTAACCTTGCCGACCAGGTGGTGGTTATGCATGAGGGCATGGCCAAGGTTTTCAACAACTCCGAAGATATTCAAAGGAGTAATGATCCAATAATACAAGACTTTGTTCAAATGACCATGGGGCATATTTATCAAAGCAGACTGGAAAATGAATGATGAAGAATATTAATACGGAAATAATCGTTGGGCTGTTCATGCTTGCCGGGTTTCTGGCCTTTGGCTACCTTTCACTGCAGATGGGGGAGTTCTCTATTTTTGATTTGGAGAAAAACTACAGATTGGAGGCTGAATTTGATAATGTCTCCGGCCTTAAAGTCGGGGCAGTTGTTGAGATAGCAGGGGTGGGTGTCGGCAAGGTCGGAAAAATTGAACTTGGTGAGCAGGGTCTTGCCAGGGTTGAAATGCTCATCAAATCGGAAGTCAATATCAGTGCGGATGCCATTGCCTCCATCAGGACCCAGGGGCTTATCGGGGATAAGTATATTAAAATCATCCAGGGGGCCGATGAGGAAATGCTTGCAGATGGTGAAGGAATTTTTGATACGCAATCCTCCATAGATTTTGAGGCACTTGTAAGCAAGTATATTTTTAAGGCCGAGTAATTAATTGTTGCCTGTTTTGTTCAAGCCATGCAGCGTCAGCCAGAGTGATGGTTTCACATTAACTAACCATGAAAAGAAGCTTTATTCTCCAGGCGGGATGTATTGTATCCCTGTTGATCACGACAAGCCATGTGTGGGCTGGTGACGCAGCAGATTTTTCTGCTGCTGCGGAGGCTGTTCCTCTATCTGTTCAGGCTGCAGGCGCCGATGGTTCAGAGGATGACGCCTGGGAGGAGAATTGGGAAAATGAGTGGGAATCAACGGATACTATTGCCGATCCCCTGGAACCCCTCAACCGTTTCTTTTTTCATTTCAATGACAAGCTTTATTACTGGGTATTGAAACCGGTTGCCAGGGTCTATGCAGGTTTCTTTGCGGAAGAACTGCAGATTAGTATCAGAAACTTCTATGATAACCTGCGGGCGCCTGCCAGGGCGGTCAATTGCCTGCTGCAGGGCAGAGTCAGAGATTCATCCGAGGAGGTGGTGCGATTTGCCCTTAACTCTACAGTCGGCATAATCGGCCTCGGTGATTTTGCCAGGGATGTTCTGGATCTGCATTCTTCAGACGAGGATTTCGGCCAGACCCTTGCCCATTACGGAGCAGGAGGCCTGTTTTATATCAACTGGCCGTTCCTGGGCCCCTCAAATTTCAGGGATTCCCTGGGAATGTTTGGTGACGCATTTGTGCATCCTATAATTCTGCTTGATGCTGGCTGGGAAGTGACCATTGGTGCCTGGACTTTAGAAAGGGTAAACTATACCGCACTTACCCTTGGTGATTATGAATTGTTTACCGAAACGGCGCTTGATCCCTATGCAGCGGTTAAAGATGCCTATCAGCAGTATAGAAAAGGTCTAATAGAAAACAAATAGAGTTCTTCTTGAAATAAATATTGAAAGGAAAGGGTATGGTAGTGATGCGCAAAAGTATGTTACAATCGATAATTCTGCTTGTTGTTCTGCTGCTGACCGTGTCTGTTTTTACGATTGCTACAGGGGGGTCTGCGTCTGCAACAGAAAAACCCATGGACCAGTTGCAGGTAGCAGTCGATGATATTTTGAAAATTTTACAGTCTGCTGAGTTGAAGGGGCCTGAAAAAAAAGACGAACGGCATCAACTTGTTCTCAACATAGTTGCCGATATGTTTGATTTCAGGGAAATGGCCAGGAGTTCTCTGGGGCAGAGCTGGAACACCCTGACCCCTGAAGAAAAGGATACGTTTGTCGGCCTGTTCACCACTCTTGTAGAACAGCGGTATATCGGCAAGATCGATTCCTACAACAACCAGAAAGTTGTTTACAAGAAACAGCTTGTAAAAGGCGATAAAGCCATGGTGTATACTGCTATTATTGACAAGGATCTGGAGATCCCGATTGTTTACAGGTTGGCGAAAAATAAGGGTAAATGGCTGATAAATGATTTAAAGATCGAAAATGTCAGCCTCATTGTCAATTATCGCAGGGATTTTGATTCCATTATCCGGAAGGAGCAGTTTGCCGGCCTGGTGGAAAAGATCTCAAAGCAGCTTGAAAAACCGGAAGCATCAAACTAGTCTGTCAGCATGAATTCCATCAACTCCTTAAATTCCATCAAGTGTGCCTGTTGTGATGCACGTTCAGAAGATATCAGGCAGGCCTTCAGCTTTCTTTCCGCCGCGGAGACGGAAGAATTGTGCTCCTATCTCGAACTGCGGGAGTGGCCGGCAGATGCTGTTGTATTCAAGGAGGGGGTTAGCGCCGATGATTACGTGGGCTTTTTAATTGAAGGCAAACTGGTTGTTAAAAACAAAACAGAATATTGGGATAAAAATATAATCATCGCTATTCTTGAAAAAGGTGCCATGGTCGGAGAGGGGGCTTTTCTAGACAGTGGGCCCCGCTCTAATGACGTTATAGCCGTCGAACCAAGCAGGCTTCTTACCCTCTCAGTCCGGAAGATGGAGGAGCTTATTGCAAAAAATCCCACACTTGCCATCAAAATTTTGAAGCGCATGCTGTATATCATGAATAAAAGATTAAGAAAGGCGGGCGAACGCATTTCTGAATTGCTTTGACGCAGCCGTTATTGGTAAACCCCAAAAGAAAACGTATCCATCCTATCACGGATCACGACAGAGACAGACAGGTCTTGCAATGGTGTGATTTGTTCCAGAAACACTGCTTCCCTGTGACAATCCGATATGTCATAAAAATGCTGCCCGGGAAATAAAAGCCGGAAAAGCAGTCATTACCGATAAATATTATTGCAATGTATACAGAAGGCATAGGGAAAAAAAGAAGCAGATTTCGCCGGGTGTCAAAGGCCAGGATTTTTGACGGTCAGCCCTTAAGGCCAGGTGCTTATGCCGTAACCGTAATGGTATTGGCATATTTATTTATAACTGCTGCAATCTCCCTGCTTTTTTCGTATTTCCATGAAGTGGACTCCTTCCTGGTTCTCTGGACCCTCCTGCCGGGAGCGCTGTTAGGCTATGTTCTTCTGGTTGCGGAACGAGCGCTTGGACGCTTGAAGGAGAACATGTTTTTTCATGTGGGAAAACTCCTGACAGCTTTTTTGTTGTTTTTCGCACATACCATTGGGTATCTTGCCCTTTCTTCCATAATAGTCAGTTATCCCCTCGGGTATGTAATTGAAAAGTTCTCAAATATGGCAGGAATGGCAGGACAATACAGCCTCTTTTCCGCTAATTTCTTTATTATACTGGCTATTTTGAGTTGGCTGCGGAACATGAGGACAGAGCCGTGCCGCTGTTTGTGATACTGATTTTTACAACCCGGTTGGATGTGATAAATGATGTGGGGGATAAAAAGCCCTATGAGTTGTAATAAAGAGCGCTTCAACCGGAAAATTGACTTGACAACCATAGATAATTTTTTATAGTCTCCGCTGTTTAGTATTGGGCAATTACAAAGCAGATTTTTTGGAAGAAATTTTTAGTTCTTCATAAATTATACTGTAAAAGAAAATTATATATATATTCGGAGGTTAGAAAGTGGCTTTACCCAAACGTAGACATTCCCATTCAAGAACAAGGAAAAGACGATCCCATGATTCGTTAACTCCTGCGTCTGTCTCAAGCTGCCCCAAATGCGGAGAGCCGAAGCTCTCGCACAGGCTATGCGGCGGCTGCGGCACCTACAAGGATAGAACCGTAATCAAGCTTGAAGAAGAAATGGAGTAAAACGTGACATTGCGTATTGCCCTGGATGCCATGGGTGGCGAGCTGGGCCCGGACGAGATGGTTGCCGGGGCGATACAGGCTGTTGAGGAGTCTGACCTGAATGTAGTACTCATCGGTGATGAAAATATTCTCAACAGAGTATTACAGAAGCAGTCCTTGCCCCCCTCCAGGTTGCATGTCATTCATGCTTCACAAACAGTTTCCATGGATGAGCCGCCTTTTGAAGCTATACGGAAAAAGAAGGACTCATCCATAGTAAAAGCATTTGCCTGCGTCAAGAAAGGTGAAGCTGATGCTGTTGTCAGCGCAGGGAATTCCGGCGCTACCCTGGCCTCAGCCATCAGGTCACTGGGCCGTCTGGAAAACATATCAAGGCCCGGTATTGCAAACGCATTCCCAACTCTGAAAAAGCCCCTTGTTATGATGGATGTGGGGGCAAATGTCGACTGCCGCCCACAGCATTTGTTCCAGTTTGGCGTTATGGGTGCAGCATTTTCAGACAACCTCTTCCGGATCAAAAGGCCAAGCATCGGCCTGCTCAGCATTGGAGAAGAGGGAGGCAAGGGAAATGTCCTGGTCAAGAGCGCCCACGAACTCTTTCGGAAGAGTTCACTTAATTTTATCGGTAATGTTGAAGGCCGGGATATTTTCCAGGGTAATGTTGACGTTATTGTCTGTGACGGTTTTGTCGGCAATGTCTGTTTGAAAGTGAGCGAGGGCCTGGCTGAAGCAATTATTTCCATGCTGCGCATTGAAATGTCAAAGAGTTTTATGGCGAAAATGGGATATCTGCTGGCTAAAAAGGCCTTTGGCAACTTCGGCAAAAGGGTTGATTACGCTGAATACGGGGGTGCCCCCTTGCTGGGTATAAACGGTACGGGAATTGTCTGCCATGGCCGTTCCAATGCCAAAGCCATTAAGAATGCCATAAAGGTAGCCGCAGAAATGATCCGCAGCAAAGTAAACTACCATATACTTCAGCTTCTTTCCGAGTCTGACCAGAGGTCTGCTCAGACAGAGCCGAAGGAGACCGCTGCAGTCATAGGGCCGGGAGAAGATGCATGACCGGTAGGGCAACTATTATCGGCACAGGTTCATATCTGCCAAAGTACATTCTGACCAACAAGGAACTGGAAAAGATCGTCAGGACCAGTGATGAATGGATAACCACCCGTACAGGTATCAGGAGCAGAAGAATAGCCGGCCCCGGTGAAGAGACGTCAAAAATGGCAACCCGGGCTGCCATCAGTGCCATGGAGATGGCTGGTATTACCGCCCTGGAACTGGACATGATAATTGTGGGCACCATCACTGCCGAAATGGTAATGCCCTCGTGTGCCTGCCTTGTCCAGAAGGAAATCGGTGCTGAGACCGCCTTTGCCTTTGATGTCAGTGCAGCCTGTTCCGGTTTTGTCTATGCCCTGGAGATTGCAGACAGGTATTTAAAGAATGCTCCTGACATGAAAATCCTGGTGATAGGAGCGGAGACACTTTCATCCCGGGTAGACTGGCAGGACCGTAATACCTGTGTTCTTTTCGGGGATGGTGCCGGTGCCTGTGTCGTTTCAGGCAGTAAAAGCGATGCAGGTATGCTTGCCAGCCAGCTTTACAGTGATGGGCGTCTTTGGCAACTGCTGTCGCTGGATGCTGCGCCACGCCGTTACTGCCCTGCTGTAGATTATGGTGCCGTTCCAGAGCGCAACAAATTTTGTGATGGTTCGGCATTCAACATGGTCGGAAAGGATGTTTTTAAACATGCTGTACGTGAAATGGGAAATGCTGTTGAAAATCTGCTCGAGCGGGAAGGGATCACGCTGGATGACGTCAGCCTTCTCATTCCGCACCAGGCCAATATCAGGATTCTCAAGAGCCTGGCCGAACGGGTCAACCTGCCCTTTAAAAAGGTCTATACCACCATTCAAAAGTATGGTAACTCATCTGCAGCCAGTCTTCCCGCAGCCCTTGATGAGGCCAACCGTGAAGGACGGCTGCAAAAAGGAGACCTCCTGTTATTCAGCGTATTTGGCGGAGGTTTTACGTGGGGAGTGGTGCTCTGGCGCTGGTAGCCCATTTGATGATTCTGCAGAAATATATTTGTTTTGAGCTTGCCTGCAGGGTAGAGAACAGAGTATAAAACTTTGTTATTTCTGAATTTCAAAATATTGTCGGTCGCGCAGAAAACATTCGACGGACCGGTTTTCACCTGTACCACATTAATTTATGAGGCCCTGTAGCTGCCCGGTGAGACTTTCACGGATGTATCAAATTTAGGGAATACTGAAAACCAAGGGGATAATCGTGGACTATTTTTTAACCGAAGAACAACAGATGATCGTCGATATTGCCCGGCAGATAGCGGATGATAAAATTATACCAGTACGGGCAGAGCTCGATGAAAAAGAAGAGTTTGCCACAGAAATACTTAACGATATTGCCCAGGCAGATCTTTTTGGTCTTTACATCCCGGAAGAATATGGTGGATACGGAGGCGGCTGTTTTGAAATAGTACTGGCATTGGAACAATTCGGGCGTGGCTGTGTAGCAATTGCGACAAGCTTTGCTGCCAGTGCCCTGGGGGCTTATCCAATATTATTGTCCGGTAGCGAAGAAATGAAACAAAAATATATGCCGGATGTTGCAAGTGGGAAAAAGAAAGCCGCTTTTGCCCTCACCGAAGCAAATGCCGGCAGTGATGCATCAGGAATCCAGACCACGGCTGTACCCGATGGTGACGAATGGGTGCTGAACGGTACCAAGCAGTGGATAACCAATGCCGGTGAAGCACAAATTTATTCAGTAGTTGCCATTACCGACAGGAGCAAGGGCGCGCGCGGCGCTTCCATGTTTGTGGTTGAAGACACTGACCCGGGATTTTCCTGTGGACCAAAAGAAAAGAAAATGGGTATCCGGGCTTCCGCCACCTGTGAATTGATTTTCAAGAACTGTCGTATTCCCAAGGATCGCTTAATCGGGCGTGAGGGTATGGGATTTATAACAGTCATGAAAACGCTGGATCTGTCCCGCCCGGGAATTGCGATTCTGGGCGTGGGATTAGGGCAGGCAGCACTCGATGAAGCGGTAACATATGCTAAACAACGGGTCCAATTCGGTAAGCCGATTATCTCATTTCAGGCGATCCAGCATATGCTGGCTGATATGGCGATGGAGGTTGAGGCATCCAGGGCCCTGGTTTATGCTGCCGCCAAGCATATAGCCGCCCATCCGAAAGATATGTCTAAAGCCTCATCCATGTGTAAGGTTTTTGCCACCGACATGGCAATGAAAGTCACCACCAATGCGGTCCAGGTTCTTGGGGGTTATGGCTATATGCGCGAATATCCCGTGGAGAAAATGATGCGTGATGCAAAAATACTCCAGATATATGAAGGGACAAACCAAATCCAGAGAAATGTCATAGGCCAGGAGCTCAACAAGGAATATACTAAAAAAATCTGACCGCAAGGAAATATCCACAGTTCACAAGCAACGTTAAATTTATTAAAAGCACCCCATGAACATTATTGTTTGCATAAAACAGGTCCCTGACGCCAAAGATGTCCGTCTGGACCCCAAGACCAACACCATGGCACGGGAAGGGGTGGAGTCCATCATGAACCCCTTTGACCGGCATGCGCTGGAGGAGGCTGTACGCCTCAAAGAGCAGCATGGCGGCACGGTAACTGTTGTCAGTATGGGCCCGCCACAGGCAGAGACTGTTCTGCGGGAGGCTGTTGCCTGCGGGGCAGACGCCGCGGTTCTTGTTTCCGACCGTGCTTTTGCAGGTGCCGATACCTGGGCCACTACCTATACCCTGGGCAAGGCCATTATGAAGAATGGCCCCTTTGATCTGATTGTCTGCGGCAAACAGGCCATTGACGGGGATACGGCCCAGGTTGGCCCCGGCTTGGCCAAGCGTTTGGATATCCCGTATGTCAGTTATGTCAGGAAAATAACCGGTTTTGAAAGGGGCGTTTTGTCTCTGCAGCGCTTGATGGATGACGGTTACGATGAAGTAGAAATCCCGCTGCCGGGCCTGCTCACCGTGGTTAAAGAAATAAATGAGCCGCGGGTCCCCTCGTTGAAGGGAAAGATGAAGGCAAAAAGTTTGAGCATTAAAACCCTGAATGCTGAAGATATCGGGGCCGATCCTGACAGCATCGGCCTTCCCGGTTCCACGACCCAGGTGGTAAAGGTCTTTTCGCCTGAATTCAAGGGTCAAAGGGCAATGCTGCACGGGACTGTTGATGAGCAGGTTGAACAGCTGGTGCATAAACTTGAACCGTATCTTTAATTATGCTGCGAATTGATATAGAAACCTGCATAGGCTGTGGCGTCTGCGAAGAGGTTTGCACTTTTGAGGCCATTAAGGTTGTTGACGGTGTCGCCGTGGTCAATGAGAAGTGCACACTCTGCGGATCCTGTGTTGACAGTTGTGAAGCGGGGGCCCTGAGTATTGAGGCCACGGCGAAAACTGCGCAGGCAGACCTGGCCGAATGGTCAGGTATTATGATATATGCGGAATATCGGCATGGCAAAGTGGCACCGGTATCCTTTGAGCTGCTTGGCATCGGGCGCCAGCTTGCTGACCAGCAGAAAGTACCCTTGAGCGCTGTTCTTCTCGGTTCCGCTATGGACGGGGCGGCCGAAGATCTCGTGTCGTATGGTGCTGATCTTGTCTATCGGGTTGATGATCCGGCCCTGGAATTCTTTACGGACGAAATATACGGCAATATCCTGGAGGATGTCATTCGGGAGCATAAGCCTGAAATCGTCCTGGCCGGCGCCACGGCCATTGGCCGTTCATTTATCCCTCTGGTCGCAACTGCTTTGGCAACCGGTCTTACTGCAGACTGCACCCAGCTGGCAATCAGGCCTGAAGACGGCGTTTTGCTGCAGACGAGGCCGGCCTTTGGGGGCAATATAATGGCCACAATAGAATGTCCCTATACCAGGCCGCAAATGGCAACTGTCAGACCGCGGGTCATGAAAACCACAACACCTGATCCTGACAGGCGGGGAGACATTATTGATTACCGGCCGCAAGCTGAACGTCTGCAATCCAGGGTCAGGGTATTGCGCAATGTCCTGGAGGAGCAGGACCAGGTCAATATCACCGAGGGTGATATTATTGTTGCAGGAGGCCGCGGCCTGGATAATGAAAAAGGCTTTGAGCTTATACGGCAGCTGGCCGACGCTGTAGGCGGGGCAGTAGGAGCTTCGCGGGCCGCGGTTGATTCTGCATGGATCCAATATCCTCACCAGGTCGGGCAGACAGGAAAAACCGTCAACCCGAAACTGTATATTGCCTGCGGTATTTCAGGGGCTATCCAGCACGTGGTCGGGATGCAGTCTTCAGAGACCATTGTGGCTATCAACAAGGACCCCCATGCCCCTATTTTTGACGTTGCCACCTATGGCATAGTGGGCGACCTGTTTGAGGTAGTGCCGAAATTGATAGAAAAGATCAAGGAGAAAAAGGGATAATGAGTCTGGCTGGGAAAGTAGCGGTTGTCACCGGCGGCAGCAGAGGAATTGGTCGTGCCATCTGTTTGCGTCTTGCTAAAATGGGGGCCAGGGTGGTAATAAACTATGTCAGCCGGCCGCAAGCTGCGGAAGAGACCAAGGCGCAAGTTGAAGCCCTGGGGAGTGAATGTGTCGTACTCAAATTTGATGTGGCAAAGAGCGCTGAGGTGCAGGAAGCTTTTAAGCAGATAAGCGCCGAATGCGGCAGGATAGACATCCTGGTCTGCAATGCCGGGATCACCAGGGATGGTCTCATCGCAACAATGAAAGAAGAAGCCTGGGACGAGGTCATGGCAGTTAACCTGAAAGGCGCCTTCAACTGCATCAAGGCCGGGTGCAGGCCCATGATGAAACAGCGGTGGGGCCGGATAATTATCATCACCTCGGTTGTCGGCTTTGCAGGCAATGCCGGCCAGGCGAATTATTCGGCGGCCAAAGCCGGGCTGGTAGGGCTTACCCGCTCAAGCGCCAGAGAATTGGCATCCCGCGCCATCACTGTGAACTGTGTGGCACCGGGGTACATTGATACGGATATGACCAGTGAGCTGCCGGAAGCAGTCAGGGAAAAAATCCTTGCAGAAATACCCCTTGGCAGCCTCGGCAAGCCTGAAGATATTGCCGCTGCCGTGACCTATCTGGCGTCCGATGATGCCAGGTACATCACCGGACAGGCCATTCATGTCAACGGCGGAATGTTTATGGGATGAGATTGTGCGCGTCGCAATCCTTTACAAAAATTATACTAAGTTTTATTTGTTGATTTGAGCAGATATGCTTTATATATAATCACTAATGAGACAACAACTACTTAAGGAGATTTGAACATGTCGGCAGAAGAAAAAGTGATTGATATCATTGTTGAGCAGTTGAGTGTTGATAAGGACAAGGTGGTGCCGGGCGCTTCTTTTGTTGATGATCTTGGCGCAGATTCCCTGGACCTTGTTGAACTTATCATGGCAATGGAAGAAGCTTTCGGTATTGAAATTCCTGATGAAGTGGCCGAGAAAATCACCACGGTCCAGCATGCCATAGATCACGTAAGTAAAGTTTCATAAGATCCCTCTCTGTATGCGGCCTGAAGACTTAGCCTCGAAGGTATAACATTTTATGGTCAGCCGCTTTTTTTTACGGCGTTTCCGGCCAAGGCAGAATACAGGATATAATTCTGATGGGTGAAAACGAATGAAACGCAGGGTAGTAGTGACAGGCACCGGTCTGGTCACCCCGTTGGGCACCGGAACTGAAAAGACCTGGCACAATTTGTGTGCAGGAAAAAGCGGGATTGGCCTTATTACACGCTTTGACACCACTGATTACAGCGTCAAAATTGCAGCTGAGGTCAAGGATTTTAACGCGGAAGATTTTATCGAGCCCAAACTGGCGCGGCATCTTGATCTTTTTGTGCAGTACGCGGTGGCAACGGCAGGCATGGCCCTGCACGAAGCCGCTTTGACCATTGATGCTGCCAATGCGAATCGTGTTGGTGTTTTTACCGGGAATGGTATCGGCGGTCTGCAGACCATTGAAAAGTACCACAAGATCTCCCTGGAAAGGGGGCCCCGCAAGATCACCCCTTTTTTCATTCCCATGGTCATATCAAACATGAGTGCAGGCCAGATTTCCATCGTGTATGGCGCCAAGGGCCCAAATCTTTCGGTGACTACAGCCTGTGCTGCCGGAACCCATGCGGTGGGCGAAGCCTTCCGTTCAATAAGCCGCGGTGATTGTGACGCTGCCATTACCGGCGGCAGTGAATCAACGGTCTGTCCGCTTGCTGTTGGCGGTTTTAACGCCATGAAAGCCCTTTCCAGGCAAAATGAAAACCCGGAAAAGGCATGCAGGCCGTTTGACAGAGACAGGGACGGTTTTATCATCTCCGAGGGTGGCGGCATGCTGATCCTGGAAGAGCTTGAACACGCGCAACGGCGCGGAGCTCGGATACTTGCCGAGATCGTAGGCTTCGGTCTTTCCGGGGACGGGTATCACATGGCGGCGCCGCCGGAGGATGGTGACGGTGCGGTACGGTGCATGCGCATGGCCCTGGATGACGCGGGGTGCACTCCGGAGGATATTGACTATATCAACGCCCATGGTACCTCGACTCCGTTAAACGATGTGGTGGAAACCCGGGCAATAAAAACCGTCTTTGGCGGGCATGCATATAAACTGGCCGTCAGTTCCACAAAATCCATGACCGGTCACATGCTTGGTGGGGCCGGGGGAATTGAGTCGGTATTTTTGGCCCTCTCCATCAAGGACCAGATTATTCCTCCGACAATAAACCTGGAAAACCCTGAGCCGGAATGTGATCTGGATTATGTGCCTAACACGGCAAGAGAGACCCTTATCAGGGCTGCTCTTTCTAATTCATTCGGTTTTGGCGGCACGAATGCAGTCCTCGTCATGAAGAAATTTGAAGAATAACGCCTGTTTTATTGTTGAGGTGACAACGTGAAGGTAGCCATTGGTTGTGATCATGGTGGGATCGACTTGAAAAAAACCGTGGTCGCGGTGCTCACCGAACTGGGGCACGCAGTTGACGACCAGGGGTGCAACTCGACTGATTCCGTTGACTATCCGAATTTTGCCAGATCTGTGAGTACTCTGGTAAAGGAAGGGGGATGCGAGTGCGGTATCCTTATTTGCGGGACAGGCATCGGCATGTCCATGGCTGCAAATCGTATACACGGAATCAGGGCAGCCCTCTGCAATGAGATGTTTTCCGCCAAGATGAGCCGGGAGCACAATGATGCAAATATTCTCTGTCTGGGGGCAAGGGTAATCGGCCCGGGGCTGGCAGCGGAAATAGTGCGGACCTGGATGACCTCTGAATTTGCCGGCGGCAGGCATCAGCGGCGGATTGATATGTTTTAAGGATAGGCGAGCCCATTACAATTACTTACAATAATCTGAGTCCATAGCAACAATGTCAACTCTGAAAAACCAAGATCCCGAAGTCTACAACACCATAAAGAACGAATTGGAGCGCCAGCGCTACTATCTCGAACTCATTGCCTCGGAAAATATCGTCAGCGAAGCAGTACTTGAAGCCCAGGGCTCAATTTTCACCAACAAGTATGCCGAAGGCTACCCCAGTAAACGCTATTATGGCGGCTGTGATTATGCAGACGCTGTCGAAAACCTGGCCATTGACAGGGCCAAGGAACTGTTTCAGGCCGAATACGCAAATGTTCAGGCTCATTCCGGCAGCCAGGCGAACATGGCTGTCTATTTTGCGGCATTGAATCCCGGTGATAAGGTTCTGGGCATGGACCTGGCCCATGGCGGGCACCTTACCCATGGCAGCCCTGTCAACTTTTCAGGCCAGCTCTTCAACTTTATCTCATACGGTGTTGAAAAGAAAACGGGTACGATCAACATGGAGGAAGTTGAGCGTGTAGCCCATGAACACAGGCCTAGAATGATTGTGGCAGGTGCCAGTGCCTATCCCCGACTTATTGATTTTGAGGCCTTCAGGCTAATCGCCGATCAGATTGACGCGCTTTTCATGGTGGATATGGCTCATATCGCCGGCCTGGTAGCAGCAGGGGTGCATCCCTCGCCGGTGCCCTATGCAGATTATGTTACAACCACAACACACAAAACTATGCGCGGCCCCAGAGGAGGACTGATCCTGGCGAAAGAGGAGTATGGCAAAAGCTTGAACTCCAAGATATTCCCCGGGATCCAGGGCGGCCCCCTGATGCATGTCATTGCCGCCAAGGCAGTGAGCTTCAAGGAGGCAATGTCCCGGGAATTTGTGCTTTATCAGCAACAGGTGGTAAAAAATTCCCGGGCCCTGGGAGAAGCCTTGGTCCGTCATGGTTTCAAGCTGGTGTCCGGCGGTTCTGATAACCACTTGCTGCTCGTGGACCTGACCAACAAGGATATAACCGGCAAAGATGCTGAAGAGACCCTGGAGTCCGCGGGACTGACAGTCAATAAGAATGCCTTTCCATTTGATACGCAAAGCCGTTTCGTCACAGGTGGCATCAGGATAGGGACCCCGGCAGTAACCAGCCGCGGTCTGATCGAACGTGACATGGAACAGATCGCTGAGTGGATGAACAGGGCGATATTGAACCGCAGGGATGCGCAGGAAATAAAAAAGATCCGCTCCGAGGTGAGGGAACTGTGTGAAAGGTTCCCGCTCTATCCTCATCTCTACGCTGACGACGTATAGCCTGTTTTATACAGGCAGAGTAAAGCAATTGGCAGTTTCCTGTCGCCTTACTGCAGCCAAACATAAATACGTTATACAAAACAATGAAAAAAGTGACACGCCCTTCCTGGGATGAATACTTTATGGGCATAACAGAGCTTGTGGCCCAGCGTTCCACCTGTTTGCGGCGGCAAGTGGGTGCTATTCTCGTCAGGGACAAACGGATAATGACCACCGGGTACAACGGGGCTCCAGCCAGGATAAATCATTGCCTGGATGTGGGCTGCCTGCGTGAGCAGATGGGTATCCCTTCCGGCGAACGCCACGAGTTGTGCCGCGGGCTGCATGCCGAACAAAATGCCATTATCCAGGCGGCCATCCACGGCGTCAATATTCAGGGGGCAACCCTCTACTGCACCAACATGCCCTGCTCGATCTGTACCAAGATGCTTATAAATGCCGGCATCGTTGATATTTATTACAAGGAAGGCTATTCCGATTCTCTTGCCTCTGATATGCTTGCTGAAGCAGGTATTGTCCCGAAAAAATTTGGTTGAACCGATACAGCAGATCAGGCTGGCATAGCCCAAAAGTTGCCTTTCGTTATTATAATCAGGCAAACCGAGCAGGAACACACAAGGGAAAAACATCATGAAATGTCCATATTGCGGTCATCTTGAAAACAAGGTGGTTGATTCCAGGCTGAACAAGGAAAATACCATTATCCGCCGGCGCAGGTCCTGTGAATCATGTGAACAGCGGTTTACCACCTATGAACGGCTGGAGGTCATGATGCCCATGCTCATCAAGAAAGACGGGCGGCGGGAAGCCTATGACCGTTACAAGGTTGTCGCGGGCTTGAAAAAAGCCTGTGAGAAAAGGCCGGTAAGCATGGAGAATATTGATGAATTTGTGGATTCTCTGGAAAGAGAACTCCAGGATATGGGGGAACGCGAAGTGCCGACCCAGTGGATCGGGGAAAAAATGATGGAGGGTCTGGCAAAGCTTGACGAGGTTGCGTATGTCAGGTTTGCATCCGTGTACAGGCAGTTCAAGGATATTAATGAGTTCATGGATGAACTGAAAGGGCTGCTGGATACCAGGAAGGAATAGCGTGATTGATATTGACAGCAATTACATGCGTCTGGCCCTGCAGGAGGCAAAAAAGGGAATGGGCAGAACCTCACCCAACCCCTGCGTCGGGGCAGTTGTAGTCAAGAACAATAAGGTGGCGGGCAGAGGCTATCATAAAAAAGCCGGGACCCCCCATGCAGAAATTCATGCCCTGCAGGCTGCCGGCAGAAAAGCAAAAGATGCAACCCTGTATGTAACCCTCGAACCCTGTAACCATACGGGCCGCACCCCTCCCTGCGTCGAGGCGGTCTTGCGGGCCGGAATTTCCCGGGTGGTAATCGGCATGCTTGACCCCAACCCGGGGGTTGCCGGCGGCGGCGCCCGTTACCTTTCATCGCAGGGACTGACGGTTTCCTCCGGGATCCTGGAGATGGAGTGTCGTGAAATAAACCTGCCGTTCATCAAGCATTCAACCACAGGCAATCCCTGGGTGATAATGAAGGCCGGCATGAGTATTGACGGCAGGATTGCAGCACTTCCGGGGCAGTCTACCAGAATAACCGGCAAGCAATCGTGGCGCCGCGTTCATGTCCTGCGCAATCAGGTTGATGCGATACTGGTGGGGATAAACACAGCTTTAACGGATGATCCCTCCCTGGCTGCCCGTTTGCATGGATCTGCAGGGGGACGGGATCCGCTGCGGGTGGTTCTTGATGCAGAGTTGCGTTTGCCGGCAGCGGCTACAATGCTGCAGCAGGACTCAGCGGCCCAGACATGGATTTTCTGCACCAGGGGGGCTGACAGGAAAAGACGCAGCAGACTTGCAGCTGCAGGCGCGGTTATTAAAACAGTCCCTCTAGCATGCAGGGGTGAACTTGACCTCAAGGCGCTGTTGGCAGTTCTTGGACAAGCCGGGATAACCAGTCTTCTTGTTGAAGGCGGGAGCAGGGTGCACGGCTCTTTCCTGGAGTCCGGCCTGGTGGATCAGCTCTTATTGTTTGTAGCGCCGACATTTATAGGCGGGCAGGGAGTGCCCCTGGCAACGTTTTCCGCCAAAAAAAAGGCGAACCGCCTGCCGCAGTTCAAATTAATCAAAACCCGCCGTTACGGGGAAGATGTTCTCCTTGAAGGCAGGTTTTTCAATACCATATAAGAGTAAATTACCCATGAAGGCACAAGAGAAAGGACCGGCGGCCAATTTTATTGCAGCCATCGTTTCCGCAGATATCAGGGCCAATAAGAATGACGGCAGGGTCATGACCCGTTTCCCGCCGGAACCCAACGGTTATCTGCATATCGGCCATGCCAAGTCCATCTGCCTTAATTTTGGACTGGCACAGGACTTTAACGGGGTATGCAACCTGCGTTTTGATGACACCAATCCAACAAAAGAAGAACAGCAATACATCGATTCGATCAAGGAGGATGTGCGCTGGCTCGGGTTTGACTGGCAGGAGCGGCTTTACTTTGCCTCGGATTATTTTGAAAAGTTCTATGAATTTGCCCTATTCCTGATCAAGAAAGGCAGGGCCTATGTCGACAGCTTAAGCGCTGAAGAGATCAGGGAGTACAGGGGCACCCTGACCCAGGCCGGCCGCGAAAGCCCTTATCGCCAGAGAAGCGTGGCGGAAAACCTCGATCTTTTTGCACGCATGAAGGCAGGAGAGTTTACCGATGGAACCCATGTTCTGCGGGCAAAAATTAACATGGCATCCGGGAACCTCAATATGCGTGATCCGGTAATGTACCGTATCCTGCATGCCAGCCACCACAGAACGGGAGACGCCTGGTGCATTTATCCCATGTATGATTTTGCCCATGGCCAGTCCGACTCCATTGAAGGAATCACCCATTCAATCTGCACGCTGGAATTCGAGGACCACCGGCCGCTGTATGACTGGTTTATTGATGAACTGGAACTTGCCTGCCATCCACAGCAGATTGAGTTTGCCCGCCTTAATCTCACCTACACCATTATGAGCAAGCGCAAACTGGTGCGCCTGGTGTCAGAAGGGCATGTCCAGGACTGGGATGATCCCAGGCTGCCGACCATATCCGGCTTGCGCCGCCGCGGTTTTACACCGGAAGCGATCCGTGATTTCTGTGAGCGGATCGGTGTGGCAAAGAAAGACAGTACGGTGGATATGGCACTGCTCGAGCACTGTTTGCGGGAAGATCTCAATAAAAGGGCGCCACGGGTCATGGCTGTCTTGAAACCACTTAAAGTTGTGCTGGAAAACTACCCGGAAGGGCAGGTGGAAGAGCTCGACGCGGTCAATAATCCTGAGGATCCTGCTGCCGGCAGCCGCAAAGTACCCTTTGCGCGGGAGCTTTATATTGAGCAGGATGATTTTATGGAAGAGCCGTTCAAGAAGTTCTTTCGTCTTGCTCCCGGCCGGGAGGTGCGTTTACGCTACGGATATTTTATTACGTGCACCGGTATAAAAAAAGATGACGTGACAGGGGAGATCCTGGAGCTCCGATGCACCTATGATCCTGCAACCCGGGGCGGCAATGCTCCTGACGGCCGCAAGGTTAAGGCCACGCTCCACTGGGTTTCCGCCCAGCATTCATTACCAGCAGAGGTGAGGCTCTACAGCCATCTTTTTACGAGGGAAAACCCTGCCGCGGCGGAAGAGGGTGAAGACTTCACGACATATATCAACTCGGAATCCCTTGAGATACTCAGCGGCTGCCAACTTGAACCCAACCTTGCAGATGCACAACCGGAAAGCATTTATCAGTTTGAACGGCTGGGATATTTTTGTGCTGACAGGCATGACTGCACAGAGGGCAGGCTCGTGTTCAACAGGAGCGTCACCCTGCGGGATGCCTGGGCGAAAATCCAGAAAAAAGCATAATGATTTGCGGCCATGCAACCTGCCTCATGGCCATTCTGCGCTTCAGGACATTACATAAACGTTAGCAGCCAGAGATAGTCAGTATCCGTCTGCGCAACATTTTTGCGATGCAGTTTTGCCGTCTCGGGAAGAAAAACTACCATGGGTAGATCTTTGCGCAGTGATATCTGTCGGGGAATGCCCGGTTTCCAGGCATGTCCGTCCCCGGCCAGGACCACTAATTTTGTGCCGGGATTCTGATCATGGAATTTCAAAAGATTTATGGCCATGCCGGTATCCCACAGGACCTGCGCTTCACAGAAGTTGGTGAATGAGCCATTTTTTTTGCCATGCCATCCGAAGACACGCTTGATGAAGTTTTCATATGGCGGGGTAACATCACAGGTAACACCCTGCGGAAGTTCCTGCATATCGGCAGGTGTCAGGGAGCCAAATCCCTTTTGTGCCACCTTTCGCACCACTTTCCGGGGAACATTCAAGCCGAGGAGAGGGATCTGATGCTCCCGGGCATAGAGAAAGATATCACGGTACAATATCCATGCCTGGTCCCAGTTTTCATAATAGATCTTCACAAATTCTTCTACAGCCAGCTTGCCGGCAACCCATTGGTCGAGGTGCGCCTGGTATCCGGTTTCAAACATTTCCAGCCCGATGGCCAGGGGTTTTTCTCCCTTCTCATGTATTTCCCGTATCAACTCCAGCTGGTTTACGTGGTGGTGGGGATTGTCGTGGTGCTCACCGACGAAAAATACCTGGGAACTGATAGTCTCAAACACTGCATCAGTAATAGATTTGTATGACGCGTCCGACACCTTGAAGAGCGGGCCGCCGGGTTCCTGTGCGCAGCCTGTCAGCATAAAGAAGGCAGACAGTCCCAGGGTTGTATACAGCACCAAATAGCGGGAAAAGATAAGGAAATGCAGAGATCTGCGCAAAATACATGTCATTTTTTGAAAAGGGTTCATGGCTGTTTTCCTGGAGGATTGCATTAACGTTTACCGCCAAATATTGACCCAAGGACTCCCCGGATTATCTGGCGCCCGACATAGCTGCCAATGGACCGTGCCGTGCTTTTCATAAAGGCGTCGCCAATGGACTGTTTTTTCCTGCCCCTGGCTGGTTTTGCCTGTGCTTCTTGTTCTGCTTTCAAGCGCATCTCGGCATCCTGCCGGACCTGCAGTTCCTTGGCGCGTTTTTTCAGCAGTTCGTAAGCGGATTCACGGTCAACAACCGCATCGTAGCGCCCCCGGAACGGCGACTTATTGAGGCGCTCTGTTCTTTCATCATCTGTAAGAGGGCCTATGCGGGATTCAGGCGGGCGGACCAGGGTTCGCTGGACAGGCCTGGGGCTGCCCTTGGCATCAAGGGTTGAAACCAGGGCTTCACCGATACCAAGTTCGGTGAGAACTGTTTCGGAATCAAACTGTTCATTGCTGCGGAATGAACGGGCCACGCTTTTGATAACCTGCCGGTCTTTAGGGGTAAAGGCCCGCAGGGCATGCTGGATCTTGAGTCCGAGCTGCCCCAGGACATCTTCGGGTATATCAAGCGGGCTTTGCGTAATAAAATAAATCCCCACCCCTTTTGAGCGGATAAGCCGGACAACATGTTCAATTTTTTCAATAAGCGGTTTTGGCGCCTGGTCAAAGAGAATGTGTGCTTCGTCAAAGAAGAACACGAGCTTGGGTTTATCCGGGTCGCCAACCTCCGGCAGCTGTTCGAAGAGTTCTGAAAGCAGCCACAGGAGAAACGTCGCATACACCCGGGGGGATTCTGAGACCAGGGTCGAGACATCCATAATGCTGATTACGCCGTTGCCGGAAAAATCCGTCTGCATGAGGTCGGAAAGTTGAACCGCCGGTTCGCTGAAGAAATGTTCCGCACCCTGTTCTTCCAGTATCAGGAGCTTGCGCTGTATGGCCCCGATGCTTGCCCCGGTAATATTACCGTACTCACCGCGCAATTCGTTGGCATTGTTACCCATCCATGCCAGCAGCGCCCGCAGATCCTTCAGATCCAGCAGCAGCAGCCCGTCATCATCGGCAATCTTGAAACAGCTGTACATCAGCCCGGATTGCGTGTCATTCAGGTCAAGGAGGTTTGACAGCAGCAGCGGTCCCATTTCTGAAATGGTTGAGCGGATGGGGTGGCCCTTTTGCCCGAAAATGTCCCAGAAAACGGTGGGGTAAGCCCGCTGGACGTATTCCCCCAGGGGGATTTTCTGGAGTCTTTCCTCGATTTTCGGATGGGGTTTGCCTGCAGCCGCAATTCCGGAAAGGTCGCCTTTGACATCGGCAGCGAAAACAGGCACCCCGAGCCGGGAAAAACTCTCGGCCAGGATCTGCAGGGTGATTGTTTTGCCGGTACCCGTTGCACCGGCGATAAGGCCATGCCGGTTACTCATTTTAGTCAACTGCTCAACAGGAATGTTGTTGTCTGCGCCAATAACAAAACTCAGCTGTTCGTTCATGGTTTTCGCTCTTTTTGCCTTGTGCCGGTCAATATGCTGACACGGTATTATTACGTGAATAACAAATTATATTTATTAACTAAATCAACTACGTAGGGAGCAAGTACAGCACTAAGGATTCTGGATGAGTCCAATAATAATAGTGTATACTATTTTTATTGCAGTCATTAAAGCGAAATTGTGTGTCGTTGCCCTGCAACAGAAAGCCTCCCAGCAATGTACCATCTACTGAGAGGCTTTGGGACTAGAGTGTGTCGGCGTAATATTATTCGTAGATTTCGAAATCGTAGCCGCCGTTCTCGCCGCCTTTCACCCAGATATTGGCGATTAACTCGGGAGAATCGGGGCTGCCGTAATATTCGGATGACATGGGAATTTCAAATGTCCGGACAAGTAAACCGGCCTCGATCTGGACTGTTGCCACTTCAGGTGCGTCTCCCTTGTAGTAATCCAGGGCAACATGATAGACTCCCCGCGCAAGCGTATCACACGAGGGTACATTGTAGTGTTCCGGGCCGTGCCCGGTCCGGTCATCACGGTCAAGGGTGCCTGAATACCCCTGGAGATTGTACCAGTATACCTGTATGCCGTTGGGTTCATAAACATGCAGATCAACATCGGGTGCAGAGCCCCAGGTAAGAGAAACGGTAATGACGCCTGATTCAACAATCGGCTGCGGTGTGGCAAGACTGTCCAGCGCTGCAATGACCTGTTGCGTGATCCTGGCCTCACTGTTGCTGCCTTCTGTCATGTAGGACTGGATAAAAGAGTGGCCCAGGGAATCTGCCGATTCAGCGGCCAGGTTTTCGGTATTTGGCGCCATGGGTTTGGAAGGAAGCGCTATCTGGACGGCAATAAGCGCCAATATGACCTTGTCGGTATTCAGTGAAGTGTAGGGGGCGTCTGCACCAAGGACACTGTTGTCGATGTTGGCAACTGACACCATGCCGAAGCTTTGCTGCTCGCGGTAGTTCAACAGGCTGTATGCCTGGTTTCCGAACAGGCTTCCCTGCGAATGTGCCACAAGGAGCACTTTCTTGCCTTCAGCGATCTTTGTTTTATAGGTGGTGACATGTTCCTTCAAGCTGTCTGTGGTCACCAAAGCACTCCTGTCAAGCGCGCCTGCCAGGAGAATGAATTTGTCAGCAAACCAGTCGGGCATGATTTCAAGCCCCCAGAAAAGACGCCAAAACCTGCTTGTATTGCCGGCCAGAACCTGAACGGTGGATTCAAGCAGGTCAAGGGGCAGGCCGTGCGTCCCATTGAATGCGACATCGAATGCCAGGACCTCAAATTCTTCAGGCGGCAGTTGTTCTTTCAACCGTTGTTTAATTACATTCCTTGCGTCGTAAGCTTTTTTTTCTGCTGTTTTTATACCATTACCGAAAAAAACCACAGTTTCCTCAGTGTCGCAAATGGAGGCTGCTCTCGTTTCAGTCAGCAGCAGGACTCCAAGCAGGCACAAAAGCATAAGGCAAATAGGGTTT
>PKTW01000057.1 GCA_002868955.1 Desulfobulbaceae bacterium | reverse complement strand
CCGCTATAGCCAAAAGCAAATCTAAAAATAAATTCTAAAATTATTAAACTCATATAAATGGTATTAAATTGAAAAGCATCAAATCGAAAAGCATCAAATTCAAAAGCGTCAAGTTGAAAAGCAGCAAAGCCGAAATCCATTAAAACTAGAGTATCGTATATCATGAACTCCATAAAGTTTACGAAAACAAAGTAACAGAGAGCTACCACCCAAAGTCTCTTGAGAATTGCCCACCCAAAAGTAAAGAAAAAAGCTGGCCAACAAAATCCATGTTTTACCGCTACTATTTTAGCGCCTTTCGTGTAGATACTCCATTGTTTGGATCCTGTATCTTTTCTGCCACTTAAAGTCTTCTTGGATTTGTTGTCTTTTGTAACCCTCTCGTCATTATCTGAAATTGGTATAGTTATCGCAGTAATTTTTGTATCAATTTTTTTAGCCCCTTTATTACTGACCAGATGTGCATCGAAAGGATTTGGGTCACCACACTCAGGGCAACCAATGCTATCTGTCATGATAAATTTTTTACACACTATACATTGCTTCGTTCGGTCAATACCGCATTTAGGGCATTGGGTTGCCCTCTCGGAGATTTCATTTTGACAGGCAGGACATGAAATTAATTCGGGCATATTACCCCCCTTGGGGTAGATTTTTGTTGTGTCATATACCTAAAACAAAAAAATAATTTTCTTATCAAAATGTTAGTAACTTGAAATATACTAAATGCATAACCGTATCCGGGCATCTGTTTCCTGGTCTGTCAGCTGTTAAATATTTTCAAGGTCTCTGTCACATTCGGTTAAAATGGTAATTTTTCTTTAGCTGCAGCGTGATAAAGTAGGGGGCAGTTATGCTCCCCGTTTCCCGTTGCCTTTATTCCGTAATCGTACGGGTTTCATAGCTTTTGCGAAAATCGACGGTTCCGACCCGGGCGAGATCCTGCAGCATCTTTTTGTACTTGTCCTCTACGTTAGTTACGTCTAACGACGACAGCTTGCCGGGCCCAAGATTTAAATTGGCCAGCTTCCACTTGCCTTGGGCACCGTTCGACCAGATGGTTGCGCCTGTGCCGGTCTCACGCAAACGAGCATTGAGATTGCCATGCACATAAGATGCCGCGCTCATCGAGGTTAGATTCTGGCCTAATTTAATGTCGGGGGGCGACTGTGTCACCTGCAGAGTGCCTGTCAAGAGGGAATCGACCTCGTACTTTTTGCCAATTGCCTTGACAGCTTCAGTATCGAGGGTGTCAAAACCGACCTCTCGCAGGACATTGGCCTGATTGCCGAGTTCGAGTATCGGTACGCCCGGCTGGGCCGATTGAAGGTACTGAATGAATTTCAGGGTGATGTCGCCGGGTAACCCTTCATCGCTCTGCACGTCGAAGACGACGACACCGATAGTTCCCAGCGTCGTCAGGTCTATCTGGGGTGGAATTTCCACGGTAATCTTTTTGCCGCTGCAGGCAACCAGCGCCAACGTCAACAGCAGAGCAAACAGCAAACCTATCCTATTGCGATTCATCATCCCTCCTGTTGTGTCTGGGAGTATACGGTGAAAATGATTCAATGATCGACTGTAGAATCACACATAATTAACTTTTTACTGAAATTTCAGAATGGCTGTCAATGGAAAATCAGACCATCCTACGTGATAATGCTTTTAGATAAATAGCTTTCCCAATATATATTTTAAGAGAGCGCCATTCTAGCCAGCAGATCTTTGCTTATGTTTAACTTGTTTTAGATAAGAAAACAGGACAACGTCAGATTCATTTTTCCAGGGCCTGAAATTCACGCATGAATTTTCTGTCAATATAGTCTTTGATCATAAAGGCCAGCCTGCCGTCAAAAACAAGGGAGTTCTTTCCCAGTATGCCCTTGCCATCCCCCAGGTTAAATATAAGAAGATAGGAGCCGCCTGGGTCAAATTTCTTTAATTCATCGCCTTCAAGACTTGCCATCAGATTGTGATACAGGATTGGGTTTTCCCGCACGGCATAGACGCCAACCTTGTCAAGTGGTTGATCCTGGAAATATATACAGTCACCACCGCCAAAAATTTCCGGATGCGCTACACTCTGCAGGAACGTATTGACGAGAAGGCCTCCATCCGGACCTGTTGGCAGTCCTGACTCCTTGAAAATGGTTGCAGGCTTAACCCCTACAGCCAGGAAAACAACATCAGCTGCATAGCGTTTGCCGGATTCAAGGGTAATTTGCCCGGTACTGATTTCCCTGGCATAATCATGCTCAATAATTTCAATCTTTCTGTTTGCGAGAGAACGGTACGCAATTTTTCTGATTTTTCCTGGAAACCTGGACATAAGTTCCGAGCCTGCAAAAATCTGTATTTGTGGTTGGGATTTTCCATTATCTTTTGCAAGCCTCCAGATATTTCCGGCTATTTCAAGAGAAGAAGGGCCACCCCCAACGATGCCGACGGTAAAGCTTTTCTGTTCGGTAAGTTCGAGTATCCTTTTCTGTGCAGCAAGGAGTGTCTCAATGGGTTTAACAGTAAAAATATCAATCGGCTCACCGGTGACCATGTTCCAGGGCACATAGCTGCCGGCATTAAAAGAAAGGACATCATATCTTATGGTATTGCCTGATTTAAGGTGAACAATTCTTTCCCTGGCGTTGATCCTGACGACAGTATCCAAAATAAATTCCCCTCCCTGTTTGCTGACAACATGTTCAGTGGCAAATCGGATATCATCAGGCGAATAGGTGCGGCTCAGCATTCCGGGTCCCATTCCTGAGTAGTAGTGGTATCGTGACGGGCCGATGACAGTGACCATATGTCCTCTTGCAATAAAGACATGCAGGTTTTTTAGGCTCACCATGTGCGCATGTCCACCACCGACAAGTACGAGATGTTTCTTCATTTTGTCACCTGAAATATTGATATGATTGGTGCGTGTAAAATTTGAATGTATGTCTAGTAATGAATAGGAGTATAAGCAAACACTCTCGGGTGCGTAAAGAAAAACTGGAAAACTGTCAGGATGGAATCAGGAGTACTCTTGGACGAATACATCAGGACATGATAAAATATCCCAACGGTCCGTCATAGCCATAATTACCGGATCCGTCAAACTCGCAGCCCACCGAGTTTGGGCGAATATCCCTGACAACAGCCCCTTTCTTGATCTCAGACAGATGCTCATCATGCAGGGTAAACGTTAGGGTCAGTTCATCATCCAGTTTAAAATCTTGGATATCATAACTGGTGAATTCCAGACCGCTCAAAGATATATTCCTGACAACAATATTGCCGGCCTTGTCTTCTTGGGAGTGGTTGACATATTTGCCGCGCAGATTTACTTTCTTGCGTACTTTTTTGCGGAACTCGAGATGCGCTGTAAAGACTTTATCGCAACCGCATTTAACTTTAAGTTTGTGCTTGTGCCCCTTGAATGAAAGAGCCTGGAGGGTTTTTTGCCGGCCACAGTGTGGGCAGGTTATAACAGCTGTATTGTCAGGCCTGACGTATGTTATGGGGATTTTAGTTGTTGCCACGGTTGCATCCTTTTCGTTGTCTGCCATTGCAGCAAGTCACATAAGCTGTGCCTCACTATTTCGTCAATATAATTATAGAGATAGGGGCTTGGTGTCAAGTTTATTCTACAAATATCACACACAAAGTTTCAGATTTCGCTGCTGTCAACATAGGCATAGGCGCTATGCTTGTGAATTGATTCAAAACTTTCTACACTTACCGAAAACCAGTAAATACCTTCGTGCTTCTTGGCAAGTTCAGCAACCCTGCGGACAACGTCTTCCACAAACATGGGGTTTTCGTAAGCCAGCTCCGTAACATATTTTTCGTCAGGTCTTTTCAGCAAGGCATAGACCTGGCTTGATGCTGCTGATTCGACCAGGTCTATAAGGTCTTCCAGCCAGACAAAACCTGAAAATTTAATATTCAGGTTGACCTCAGCCCTTTGATTGTGGGCGCCGCCCGCACTTATTTCCTTGGAGCAGGGGCACAGGGTGGTTACCGGTACCCAGACCGAAAGCATGAAGTCTTCGTCTTTGCCGACACTGCCGGTAAAGCGACAGGGATATTCCATGAGACTTGCTGTCAAGGTAACAGGGGCCTTCTTTTCAATGAAATACGGAAACGACATTTCAAGTTGGGCTGCCTCGGCCTGGAGTTCGTCCTGCACTTCTGCAAGAAGCTTTGCAAGAATGTTGACGCTCATGTCGTCCTGGTGTTTATTAAGCACAGCAATAAAGGTAGAAACACATGATTCGCGGTAATGTTTGGGAATGTCAGCATGCAGACTGATGCTTGCCACGGTCTCCTGAAGCGTTCCTGCCTTTTCTCTTATGGAAACAGGTAGTTTTATGTTTTTGATACCAACGCTTTTCAGTTTCATTGTGCTGCCCGGGTATGCAATTATCAGGGGTGGTTTCTAACCTAACTTATTCTCTGTCCCATGCAAATTTATTTCTTTGGAGATAATTCACAGAGAAGGGATCAAGGAGAGGGTGCAGGTACCATTTGCTTCATGCGTTTCGATACCATATTGATTCAGGATTTTAAAAAGGGGGCGGCCAAAGAAAAAAAGCTCAAGATCGAGGCTGAAACGCAACTCTGCAAAGGCCTGCGAACGAATGGCCAGATCAGTATTTACAAGGTGGGTAAGATCAGCCAAGGCCTGGTTTCGGGAATTTTCCCTGCTGAGTGCAGAAAGCTGCTGGGCAAGGTTTTCCAGGAGGCATTGTTCATCAATGGCCTTTATAAATGGTACAATCGGGTCCTGTGATGCAATAATATCATAGCGGCTCAGGAGATTTCTGCCGACCACGTTCTCAAGATTTTCAGTATCCCAGCACTTCAACAGGGAGCATTCAAGCGGCCGGTGCTCGTAAATCGTGCATTTCGCTTCTTTTTCCTGAAAGAAAATGCAGGTCCATTCAGTACCCCTGCCTTTAATTTTTACTATCTCGGATTGAGTTGGTTCGGGGTCTCCAGTTGATAAGGATAAAACCGGCTCCCCTTTTCTGATTGTAATAAGATGCTCAAGGTTTAGCCGGTTATTCAAAAGAAGGTTCCTATCGTCATAATGCAGGGATGGACCGCCTTTTGTGCAGCAGATTCCGCAGCGATCACATTCTGTTTTGATTGTATTCTTTGACATTGGTTGAATATATGTAAAAAATGGAAATATTACAGTTTTGCTCCGCAGTATTTGCAGAAAAGAGCGTCGCTATCATGACCTTCAGCACTGCAGTCCGTGCAAGAACGTGTCGCCTTTTTCCTGGAAACCTGGGAAAGTTCCACGGTTACAATGCCCGTCGGTACTGCAATTATGCTGTAACCGAGGACCATGATAAATGCAGCCAGTATCTGGCCTATATTGGTTTGCGGTGATATGTCTCCATAACCAACCGTGGTCAGGGTCACAACGGCCCAGTAAACGGAGCGGGGAATACTGGTAAAGCCGTTTTGCGCGCCTTCAATAAGATACATCAGAGAGCCCAAAATGATGACCAGGGTGAAAACCGTGAAAAGGAATACGGTAATTTTCCTGCTGCTGGCCCGTAATGCCTTCATGAGAAGTAAAGCTTCACTCATATACTGGACTAATTTAAGCACCCTGAATATACGCAAAATCCTTAAAATGCGCACCACGATCAAATATTCACTGCCTGGGATCAAAAGGCTTAAATAGGTCGGGATGATGGCCATGATATCAACAATGCCGAAAAAACTGGTGGAATAGAGCAGGGGGCGATCGACACAGATGAGGCGTAAAATATATTCTATAGTAAAAACAATGGTAAAAAACCATTCAACAACAGTGAGAACAGCACCGTATCGAATGTTTATGCTACTGACACTGTCCAGCATTACAGCTAAAACGCTGGCCAGGATGGCGGCAATAAGAAGAATATCGAACCATTTGCCGGCTGGTGTTTCTGCCTCAAAAATTACTGCATGCAGATGGTTCCGCCACTTGGCCCTATTTTTAGGCGCAGCATTCATGTCTGAGAGGTTTTTTCGAGAGCGGCAATTTTTCCCAGACGGCGCCTGTGTCGTGCCTCGCCACTGAACCTGGCCCGGAGAAAGGATTCGACCAACTCCACAGCCAATGCCGGTCCAATCACACGGGCACCGAGGCACAGGATGTTCATGTCATCATGTTCAACACCCTGGTGGGCAGAATAGGTGTCATGGCAAAGGCAGGCACGGATGCCCGCAATCTTGTTGGCAGCAACACAGGCACCTACACCACTGCCGCACAGCAAAACTCCTCGCTGGGCCTGTTCGCCTACCAAGGCTTCAGCAACCGACTTTGCGTAATCAGGATAGTCCACAGGGGTTTCATCAAATGTGCCCAGATCGAGGACCCTGTTGCCGCTGGATTCAATTGCATCGACAATATATTTCTTCAGGGGAACCCCCCGGTGGTCAGAACCCAATGCAATAATCATCTGGAGTCTTACCGTTTAATGAGATCCTGAACCGCCAGTACCACCGATTCAGCGGTGATGCCAAAATTATTGAACAGTTCATTTATGGGAGCAGAGGCACCAAAGTGATCAAGACCGATGACTTTACCGTTCATTCCCACATATTTGTGCCAGCCCTGGGTGGACCCGGCTTCAATGGCAACCCTGGCCGTGACATGTTCGGGCAGAACGCTGTTCTTATAATCCTGCGGCTGGGCATCAAAGAGTTCCCAACTCGGCATGGAGATGACCCGTGCAGAAGTGCCATCCTTGGCTAAGATTTCTGCAGCTTCAAGGGCAAGCTTTACTTCAGAGCCGCTTGCAAGGATAAGGGCATCGGGGGTGGAATCAACATCCTTGAGCACATAGGCACCCCGGTGCAATAATTCCGCCGGTCCAAAATTAGAACGGTCAAGGGTTGGCACAGATTGTCTGGTAAGAGCCAGAACAGTCGGGCCCTTGTTGCTTTTGACGGCAAACTTCCAGGCTTCCGCTGTTTCGTTGGCATCTGCCGGTCGGAGAACAGTCAGGTTGGGCATGGCCCGGAGGGCAGCCAGGTGTTCAATGGGTTGATGGGTGGGGCCGTCTTCTCCGAGACCGATACTGTCATGGGTCAGGACATAGATGACATGCTGTTTCATGAGGCAGGCAAGACGGATGGCCGGCCGCATATAATCGGAGAAGATCAGGAAAGTGCCGCCATAGGGGATAAAACCACCATGCAGAGCCATACCGTTGAGGATTGCTGTCATGCAGAATTCCCGTACACCAAAGTGAATATTGCGCTTCTCATAGGTTCCAGCCTGAAAGCTGTTTTCATTGTCAATCAGGGTTTTATTCGAAGGAGCAAGGTCTGCCGAACCACCCATCAGGGCCGGCACATTCTTGGCAATGGCATTCAGCACGACTCCGGAGGTGACGCGTGTGGCCTTGCCTTTTGCGTCTGCCGGGAAAACAGGGATATCCTTATCCCAATCAGGAGGAAGTTCACCCTTCAGCTGTTTTTCAAAACGGGCCCCATCCTCAGGAAAGGCATCGAGATAGTTTCGAAAAGACCTGGTCCAGGACTGTTCAAGTTCGAGTCCGCTGTCAACGGATTTTCTGAAATGAACCAATGCCTCGTCCGGGATATAAAACGTCGGTTCCTGGGGCCAGCCAAGGTTTTCCTTTGTCAGTTTTCTTTCCTCGTCGCCAAGCGGTTCACCATGTGCTTTGGCAGTATCCTGACGATTGGGGCTTCCAAAACCAATCGATGTGCGAACAGCAATAAGGGAGGGCTGTCCGTTTTCATTGCGGGCTGCTGCCAATGCCTTTGCAATGGCTTCAAGGTCATTGCCATCATCAACCTGCTGGACATGCCAGCCATAGGCAGCAAACCTCTGAAGACGGTTCTCTGTAAAGGCTAAATCCGTTTTGCCTTCAATGGAAATATGGTTGTCATCGTAGAGGTAAATCAGTTTTCCCAGTTTCAGGTGTCCGGCCAGAGAGGCAGCCTCATGTGAGATCCCTTCCATAAGATCACCATCACTCACAATACCGTATATGAAATGATCGATAATCTCATGTCCCGGTTTGTTATATTTTGCAGCTAAATGACCTTCGGCAATGGCCATACCGACTCCGGTGGCAAATCCCTGGCCGAGAGGACCGGTCGTGGTCTCGATACCAGGTGTATCACCGTATTCAGGGTGTCCCGGTGTCTTGCTTTGCCATTGGCGAAAGTTCTTCAGTTCGGCAAGGGAAAGGTCGTAGCCGCACAGGTGGAGCAGGCTGTAAATAAGCATGGAGCCGTGACCGGCGGACAGTACAAAGCGGTCTCGATCTGGCCAGCCAGGATTCCTGGGACTGTGGCGCATGTATTTTGTCCAGAGGACATATGCCATGGGAGCTGCTCCCATGGGCATGCCGGGATGGCCTGAATTGGCCTGCTGGACTGCATCAACAGATAGAAAACGGATGGTATTGATGCAAAGTTCATCAAGGGCTTTGTTTTGGGCGTTCATGTAGGGCCTCGTATAGGAATAATTTATAAATACACACAAAATAAAATATCAGGATTTTGTTATGTATCGCATTACGATATATTTCTCAAGGTCTGAGTCAACCTTTCTGAAACAGTTTTTAATTCTGCAGCAACGCCAACAACTCTTTTGTATCACTGGTAGGGGATTTACAGCTGAAGTTGCGGCAGACGTAAGCCGTCGCCTTGCCGTCAATTGAGGTGTGATTTGCTGTAAAGGGAGCCAGTGTTGCAAGATATCCAGAATCAAGGGCAGGATCTTTCAGCAGGGCAACAATATGGGGGGTAAATTTTTTTCTTAAGATAGAAAGCATTTCCCGGGTATCTTTTGCCCTGGGATCTCCTACGATTACCACCTCGGTAGTTGAGGAGAGTGCGAAACATAAGCTTGCAAGAAATTGCGCATACCCGCTGGGGGCTTCCTGCAGAGAGTCTGAAAAGGCCTGGACGAGTTGCTTGGCTTTTACACCAAGATCAGGGTTTGCCGTAAAACGTTCCAGACGCAGAAGATTGTATAAAGCAACAGAGTTGCCTGAAGGCAGGGCCCCGTCATAAATCTCTTTGGGCCGGACGAGCAGGGATTCACCGTCCTTGGGGGTTAGAAAAAATCCACCGCCTTTGTCATCCCAGAAGAGATGCAGCATACGCTAGTTTAACAGAATAGCAGCGCCCAGGATTTGGGGATCAAAATTTGCTGCATATAATTCGAGCAGGCCCCAGACAACATAGGCATAATCGCAGACCATTCCATCAACTGCTGCCTCGCCGTCACGATAACGGTGCATGAGTCTATCATTATTGCGCATGCGTGATAAAATAAAATGAGCTCCTTTTTCTGCAGCCTCCAGGTAAGTCTTATTTTCAAGGATTCGGGCTCCCTGAGCTAAAGCTCCGATCATCAAGCCGTTCCAGTCAGTAAGGATTTTGTCATCTTTATGGGGATGGATTCTCACTTCCCTGATATCGAAGAGCCTGGTTCTTATATTTTCATGTTTTTGGGCGAAATCTTTCAACTTTTGCGGGGAATCTGCCGCAGCGACAGTATGTGTCTGGTTGAGATGAAAAATATTTGCTCCTGTCAGCGTGCCGGTTGCTTCATCATGATAATTGCCTTCAGATTTTATAGAATACAAATCCTGTAGGAATGCGACTTCATCAGGTGGCAGCACTTCCAGGAGATCTTTGAGGCTCCAGACATAAAATTTTCCTTCAATCCCCTCACTGTCTGCATCTTCAGCCGAAAAGAATCCGCCTGCAGGCGCTGTCATGTCACGTAATACATAGGTAAATATTTCTTCAGCTGTTTGTTTGAAAAAAGAATTGCCCGTGACCTGGTAGGCTTCAAGATAGGCAATTGCCAGCAAGGCCTGGTCATAGAGCATTTTTTCAAAATGGGGCAACAGCCATTTTTCATCAGTGGCATAGCGATGGAACCCGAAACCAATCTGGTCAAATATCCCACCCTGACGCATTGCTGTCAGGGTATGTTCTACCATCGCAAGGGCATGATCATTGCCTGTCATTTTCCAGTAGCGCAGCAGAAATGTTATATTATGTGGAGTAGGGAATTTGGGGGCTTTGCTGAAACCTCCATGGATGCTGTCATATCGGTTGGAAAGTTCGTTAAAGGCACGGTGCAGGATTTCCCGGTCAAGCTCCCTGCCAGGAGTGAAATCGTTTTGCTGCTGCAGAATTTCAAGAATTCTGTCAGTAGACTCCAGCACCTCGTCGCGTCTGTTATGCCAGATGTCATGAAGGCGGGGGATCATGTCCAGCATGCCGATGCGTCCGTATTGGGTATGCTTGGCAAAATAGGTCCCGGCAAAAAAAGGTTTTTTGTCAGGTGTCATGATAACTGTTAATGGCCAGCCGCCGCTACCGGTCATCATCGAACAGACGGTCATGTAAATGTTATCGATATCGGGCCGTTCCTCACGGTCCACCTTGATGCAGACAAAAGTTTGATTAAGCAGTTTGGCAATCTCTTCATCTTCAAAGGATTCCCGTTCCATGACATGACACCAGTGGCAGGTGGAATAGCCGATAGATAAAAATATCGGTTTGTCTTCCCTGGCAGCAGTGGTAAAGGCCTCATCAGACCAGGGATGCCAGTCTACCGGGTTCCGGGCATGCTGCAGGAGATAAGGACTTTTTTCATTTGCAAGTCGGTTAGCCATTTTGCACTCTTAGAGGATAATAGATAATATCATATATCCATGAAATTGAAGCGCTAACTTTTTTATCCATGTTTGTCATACTGTGCAAATTAGCAGCAAATTACAATACATTTCCTTGATATGACGCATGGAAATACTTTATGGGATTCTTTTTATGCTATGCAAACCATTTGAATCATTGCCTTGACTTTGAAAGGTAAAAGCCTAATTTATAAATTATATACATCTGCTAAAAATACTTTAGGGCTGTCGCCTTGAAGAGAGGAGGGTATGATGATGAGAATTTCGGGCGCAAAAACAGTAACATTCTTAGCTCTACTGGGATTGATTATAGCCGGATGTGCGCCGCAGGCAGGAATGACCGCCAGGCAATACGAT
>PKTW01000112.1 GCA_002868955.1 Desulfobulbaceae bacterium | reverse complement strand
GTTGCCGCTGGGAGAATGCCCGGATTTTTTCGGCCAGGCAGCCGACATAAAGCTGCCGAAAGCGGCAAGAGAGAGAATAGAGGACGTGCAGCGCCACCTGCTAGCTTTCAGGTCAGAGGCTGCGGAAAAGGGTCTGTCAGGTCCTGCCGCTGCTATCATGGAGTACCTGCGGATTAACCCAAAATCTGCTGATGCGCAGCGTTTTCTGGAACTTGCCGGTTCATTTGGCACTGATCTGCAGGGATTCGGCGCCTACCTGAAAAAGAATGAAACCGCTACAGTCTATGACGAGAGGGCTGAGGCTGTTGCTCTTATGACCATGCATGGAGCCAAAGGCCTTGAGTTTCCTGTTGTGTTTATTACGGGCATGGAGGAGGGGATCTTCCCCTGTGAGCTGCCCCGGACAAAAAAAGATGACGATTCGATTACTGTTGCAGCCCCTACGTCCATCCTTGAGGAGAGGCGCCTCTTCTATGTTGGCATGACCAGGGCCCGGAACTCGCTCATCCTGACATCTGCCGCGACACGGCAAATTTTCGGCAGTTACCGGAATCGCCCGGTTTCTTCATTTATTGCTGAGATTCCAGCTTCGCTTTACAAAGTAACTGAACACAGGAAATTTAAAAAGAAGAAAACCGCTGCAAAACAGATGAAGCTTTTTTAACAATAAATAGCCCCTAACACCTAATCCTTGGCCTTTCTGCCGGCATCATTGGAATAATACTTATTAAACGGTCCGCCCTCCAGCCTGGCAGGCTCGCGTTCGTTGCCGAACGTATCGTTTTTGTCAAACAGGTAGATAATGTCATTGCCGGTATTAATTCTGTAGGCAAAACAGAATATCCAGATGATCACAAACACGAACAAAGCCTTCCTGGTATTTGAGGAAATTCTTTCTTTGGTGGGCAGAAAAACTAGAAGCAGCAATACTGCTCCTGAGAAAAGATACATTTTATTGTAGGTGAAAAAATGTATGAGATAGTCTGCCATAAATAATTTGCCTGATTTTTCTATGCCTTACATGGTGATACCTTCTTCACTATCAAGGTATTTCTTGCGACCTAGCAACAGGCGGCACTTATGGATTATTGTCAGCCTGGATTGCCATCGAGCGGATGATATCACTTTTGCCTATGACGCCGACCAGTTTGTCACCCTTCATAACCGGCAGGGTGTGCACTTTTTTTTCTGACATGATGGTGGCAATCTCGTCCAGGCCGGTATCCTCTGATACGGCAATCAATTCCATGGCGCATATGTCCTGGACGGTATTGCCGGCCATTTTCTTGATCTCTTTTTCCGTCTTTTTGGAACTTTCCAGAAAGATCACCGAATCGAGTATGCTTATCATGGTTGGGATATGCACTTTTTTTGTCTGGTCGATAAGGTCGCTTTCCGTCACCACGGAGACCACGTTGCCATCGTCATCAAGAACGGGAGCCCCACTGATCTTGTTCTTCCAGAGAATCTCCGCAAGTTCATTTACCGAGGTATCCTTTTGGACGGTGATCACGTTTGTTGTCATTATATCTTTTGCAGTCAACATGGATGCTGTCTCCTCATGTGCTTTAAGTTTTTTAATTAGTCATTCTTATTGTAAATCCCTTATATCTTCCAGGACGTAGGGCAGCTCATGTGCAACTTCCGAGGCCAGGTAACCGGCACTGGTCTCTGCGGCCAGTCGGTCGGCAGCAAGGCCATGGCTGTAAACACCAAGGCAGCTTGCCTGCCAGGGTGAAAGCCCCTGGGCCAGAAAACCTCCGATGACACCGGTAAGCACGTCACCCATACCGCCGCATGCCATGCCGGGATTTCCAGACGGATTGACCGCCAGTTTGCCTTCAGGGTTGCATACGAGGGTGTCAGCTCCTTTTAAGACCACATGCACCTTGTATTGAACGGCAAACTCGCGCGTTATTTCAAGCCGGTTTTCCTGTATCTGGCTGCTTGTGCGACCTGTGAGCCGGGCCATTTCACCGGGATGCGGGGTCAGAATCCTCGGTCCCGGAGCATTGTTGAGCAGGCCCGTATCAGATGCCAGGATATTGAGAGCGTCGGCATCCACCAGCATTGGTATTTCAATTTCGGCATAAAGTTTTTTCATGAGTTCGGCTGTTTCTTCCGCAGTGCCGACACCGGGACCTATGGCAAGCGCCTCTTTATTGCACAGTGTTTCCTGGATGACCTTGTAATCCTCGATGGAGAGTATGCCCTGGGCTGCCGACTGCAGAGGAATTGTCATGGCTTCCCACAGGCTCGCTTCAAAGATATGGTTCAGGTCATAGGGCACACAGAGGGAAACAAGACCGGTGCCGCATCGTAAGGCGCCCAGACTGCAGAGCAGGGCTGCACCGGTTTTGCCTGTGGAGCCGGCCATTATGAGCAGGTGGCCGTAAGTACCCTTGTGGGCCTGCGGAATCCTTGACGGCAGCCATTTGCCTACACTCTTATCGAGAAGTTCGAACCGAATGTCTGCTTCAGCAGCAGCTTTTTCAGGAATGCCTATATCTGCAATTACAAGAACCCCGGTGTATTCGCGTCCGGGATGAATAACCTGGCCGATTTTTGCCTGGCCAAAGGTCACAGTAATATCCGCCTGCACGCAACTGCCCAGGATCTTGCCGCTGTCAGCATTAAGCCCCGAAGCTATATCCACTGCGACAACAGGGCAGGGTGCTGCGTTAATCAGATGTATGGCTGAGGCAAAAATCCCTGTGACATCCCTGGTAAGCCCGGTGCCGAAGATGGCATCCACCACGGCCCAGCATTCAGCAAGAACGGCAGGTATTTCCTGCAGACCTGCAGCATCTGATACTTCAATAATTTCTACAGGGAATTCATGGACCCTGGAATAGTTGACAGCCGCATCGCCCTTGAGTTTTTCGGCAGGAAGACACAGGAAAACTATTGGACTTGCCATTCTGGCAGCAAGGAGCCTGGCAATGACCAGGCCGTCCCCGCCATTGTTGCCGGGGCCGACAAAAATCGCAACCTTTTTGCCCTGCGGCTCGCCGTATTTGTCCAGCATAATCTCAACGGTCCTGCGGCCGGCATTTTCCATCAATTCAAGCGAGGGTATCTTGAAAGTGTTAATTGCGGCGTTATCAAGACCCCGCATCTGCTCTGCTGTTACCAATTTCATGTTTTTATTCTTTCTGGTACTGCCTCTATGCTGTATATTCCTTCTGGACCCGGATATGTGCCTGCAGCAAACCTGTTTTTCAGAATTCAAAATGAGATTTTGCTGCGTACAGATAAATGTAATTGTAAAGCCTGTTGTACCACTCTATGATGGCATATATTTACCCTGTTGGCAATGCTGAAAGCAACTGCAGCCCTCCGGGAAAATATGAATTTTAAAGCATTTATTCCCTGACCTGACAGGTTGTGATCGAAACCGTATTGCAAGAATTTTCCATGTCCATTCAAGAAAGAAATAACCGGCCTGCACCTAATCCAAAAAACAGCACCACCGGGACAGGGCCGCTGACCGCTGGTTTTCTCCGCTCAGTGCCGAACCATCCAGGTGTGTATCTCATGAAGAACCGGCAGGGGCAGATCCTGTATGTCGGCAAGGCTAAAGATCTGCGCAAAAGGGTCTCTTCCTACCAGAGAGTGAATCCAAAAGTCTCACCAAAGACAGTATTGCTGCTTCATAAGGTTACTGCAATTGAAACGATCATGACCCGTACGGAAAAGGAGGCCTTTATCCTTGAGGCCTCACTGATCAAGAAACACCGCCCAAGATTTAATATTGAATTAAAAGATGACAAGAGTTATCCCCGCATTAAGGTGACCCTTGGCGAAGAATGGCCCAGGGTGTATATGACCCGCCGCCGTATCAGGGACGGCAGCAGGTATTTTGGTCCATATTCCTCGGCCGGGGCCATGCGCAATACATTAGGCATCATCAACAGGCTCTTCCCGTTACGCAGATGCAGGGGCAGGAACATAAAGAAACGCGCGCGACCCTGCCTGAACTACCAGATGGGACGGTGTCTGGCGCCCTGCAGCGGCATGGTTGAAAAAGAGCAGTACAGACAAATGGTGAGCAATGTTCTCATGATCCTGGAGGGCAGGAACAGGCAGCTGCGGACTCAACTGGAAGCTGAGATGCAGAGAGCATCTGCGGCGCTGGAGTTTGAAAAAGCAGCCCTTGTCCGTGATCAGCTGCAGGCCCTGGTAAAAACCCTGGAAAAGCAGGTAGTGGTCAGCAATCTTGACCGGGACCAGGATGTTTTCGGGTACGTACGCAAAGGGGCCGGGGTCGGAATCGCTGTTATGAATGTCAGGCAGGGCATGGTTTGCGGCCAGCAGGTATTTTTTCTCCTTGATCCGATCGGCAATGACAACGAGGTCCTGGGAGAAGTCTTACGGCAATACTACACCCGTGAACAATCAGTCCCGGATGAATTGCTGCTGCCTTTTCAGGTCGCAGACCATGTTTCTCTTGTTGAATGGCTGGGTGATATTCGCGGCAGAGGCCTCCAGCTGCGGGTTCCAAAACGCGGCGCCGGGTTAAAACTGCTGCACATGGCTGCAGCCAATGCCAAACAGGTTCTTGCTGACCAGCAAAACAGGGAAAGAAGCTGGCAGGAACTGGGTAGAAATCTGCAGTCCAAATTACACCTGGGCTCATTCCCTGCAAGGGTTGAATGTCTTGATATCTCCAATATCGGAGGCAAGCAGCCCGTGGGTTCCCTTGTCTGCTTTATGGGGGGCGAAAAAGCTCCAAAGGAGTACCGGCACTATTCTATCAGCGGCGCCCATGAGCCTGATGATTACCGTATGATGACAGAGGTCTTGAGCAGGCGTTTCTCGACAGATGACAAAGGAGCTGTGCTCCCGGACCTGCTGGTTATTGACGGGGGCAAGGGCCATCTTAATGTTGCCTGGGATGTTTTGAAAGAAAAGGGATTGCAGGAACAGGTAGAACTGGTGTCCATTGCCAAGGACAAAGAGAATAAAACCGATAAGATCTATCGGCCGGGCCGGAAAAACCCGCTCAGCCTGGTGCGCCACTCGCCGGTGCTTTTCTTTATGATGCAGGTCCGGGATGAGGCACACAGGTTTGGCATTTCCCTGCACCGCAGGCTGCGCCGAAAAAGTGCGCTGGCCTCGGAACTCGATACTGTGCCGGGCATCGGTCCGTCCCGCAGAAAAATGTTGTTAAAAACCCTGGGCAGCCTGGCAAAGGTCAAAAAGGCCGAACCCCGTGAACTTGCTGCAGTTCCGGGCATCGGCACGGAATTGGCTGAACAGATATGGGATTTTTTTCACCCGGAGCGGAAAGGATAATATGGATACATTTAAACTGGTAGTTTTTGAGGAGCACGGCTCCGGAGAAAAAAAGATACAGGGCATTACCGAGCATGGGACCGGGTTGGAAATCAGCAGACGGTATAATATTGAGGAGAGTCTGCCCGCGTTAGTGGATGACCCGGAGCTTTACATACCGGAGGATTTCAGTGCGGATCTTGTCCTGGATTTCCTCAAGCATCCAGACCTGTCATCCTATCTTGTCCAAGTATGCAGGAAGAAAAACATTCCGGTTGTCGCTTCCGGCAAGAAACACGCCGGTGCGATGACACCTTTTACCTGATGCGGGCTCGGACGCCTGCAGGCTGCAGGATCTTACGGCAGACAGTTTGGTTTGCCTGAATACAGTGTGGAATTGGAAAATGGCAGGATCGCCTCCATTGAGGTCAAAAGGGGTGCCCCGTGCGGGGCGACATGGGATGTTCTTGCCAGGGTCATAGGGTTGCCGCTTGATGAGGCTGTTTCCACCCTGGCCCGGGAAGTCCAGTACATATGCTATGCCGACCCGAGTGCTTTTGATCCCATATCCGGCAAAAGTCCACTGCATTATGCCGGAGATGTGCACGCTGCAGCCCTGATAAAAGCCTTCTCCGCAAAGAAATCCTAAAAGACGGGGTCTTGTTTATGCCGGAGATTACCTTACTATATTGGACATGAATATGAAGGACCGGTTATTTAAAAAAACACGTCTGATGTTTGTTTCGCCCTGGCTTCTTGCAGCGGCCATCGGTCTGCTTTCCCTGATCATTGTCATTTTTGCAGCCAATAATATAAAACGTGAAAGGGGAATGTTGACTGAGGGGTTGTTTCGCAAAGGCGAGGCAATAATCCGTTTTGTCGAGGCAGGGATGCGGGCCTCCATGATGCCAGGCATGCTGGGCAGCATCATGGGTATGAACGTGCCCGATGCCGACGGGCTCGCCCATACGCAGCGGCTCATTGAACAGGCTTCTGAATCGCCGGATATCCATTACATTGCCGTAATCGATGTGTCGGGCAAGGTTCTGGTTCACAGCGATCCGGAAAAAATCGACGAGAACATCGAACGGGACTTTAATCTGTTAAATAGTGCTGACGCTAACTGTACGTTTCACATAGTAGGTGCTCCGGAGTCCCGGTCCAAGGTGTTTGAAGTTTTGGGGCCGTTCAAACCGTTTCGTGCCCGGGGAGGCTTGCGGAGATGGCGGGAGCAGTTCAGGCAGCAGCATTCTCTCAAACCCGGCGGCCTCTCTCAGGGGGATGCACCGACGGACAGCCTGGTTCTGTCTACACTCGGATCTGATACGCATCCGCAGTTCATCCTGGTTGGCCTTGATATGACCGAACTGGAAAATACGGTCCGAAGATATCGTTACCAGATGATATTCATGTCATTGACCCTGCTGCTTATCGGTCTGGGTGGCTGGATATCACTCATGGCGGCTCAGAGTTACAGCATTTCTCAAGAGGCCCTCAACAGGGTCCAGGCCTTCACCGGTCTTCTGATATCAAGATTGCCGGTCGGTATTATCGCCACGGACCAGGATGGCAGAATCAGGACATTCAACTCGACAGCATCTGCCATGACCGGCAGAGAGGCTGAATCCGTCCGCAACGGGGAACCCGAAGCTGTCCTGCCGTCTGAAATTGCCCGTTTTTTTGCCCTGCAGGACCAAAGTGATGAAATAACGGACCGGGACGTGGTTTTGAAGGGTGCTGATAATATGCGGTATTCACTGCATCTGAGTTCTTTGCCGGTCTACAACCAGTTTTCAGAATTTATGGGCCGGGTTTTGCTCATGTATGACCTGTCGGAACTCAAAAGGCTGGAAAAAGAGATACAGCGGCATGACCGTTTGGTGGCGCTTGGTAAAATGGCTGCCGGAGTTGCCCATGAGGTGAGAAACCCGTTGAGTTCCATCAAGGGATTTGCAACGCTTCTCGGTTCTAAATTCAAGGACGGCAGCCAGGAGCACGAGGCCGCAAACCTTATGGTGCAGGAGGCTGAAAGGTTGAACAGGAGCATCACGGAACTTTTAAATTATGCCCGTCCAACACCTCTGCGTAAAGAATCTGTCGACCTTGGAGAGATTATTGACCAGGGGCTGAAGCTGATCAGCAGTGATGCCCAGGTTCTGGGAGTGAAAACGTCTCTGGATGTCGAAGCGGATCTGCCTGCTATTTCAGTGGATAAGGACAAAATAAACCAGGTACTGCTTAATCTCTATCTCAACGGTTTGCAGGCTATGGAACACTCTACCTCCGAAAAAGAGCTGAAGGTATCCGTGCATCGCGATGTTCAGGCTGGGTTTCTTGTAATTGAGGTTAAGGATACTGGAAGCGGCATCCTGCCGGAGGATCTTGATAAGGTTCTTGACCCTTACTTCACCACAAAACCTGATGGAACAGGTCTGGGCCTTGCATTAGCGTACAAGATCATTGATGAACATAAAGGGAGCATACGGTTTTCCAGCAGCGAAGGTAAAGGAACGACCGTATCAGTTTTTCTCCCGATACTATAAATTCATTCGTTTCGTGTTGAATAATTCTCATGCCTTCTCTTGAACTTTCATCATTAGAGCGCACCGAAGCGTTTGGCAAAACCCTTGGGAAAATTGTTGAGCCCGGGGATATTGTCACCCTTGAGGGCCCCCTCGGGGCAGGGAAGACCGCTCTGACCCAGGCCATTGCCCGCGGCCTGGGGGTTGATCCGCGTATATATGTCACCAGCCCAACGTTCAGCCTTCTGCACGAATACCTGGGCAGGATCCCTTTGTATCATATGGATCTCTATAGGCTTACCGGAGAGGATGAGATAGAATCACTGGGATTTTCTGAATATTTATACGGCAACGGCCTGACGGTTATCGAGTGGCCTGAAAGGCTTGGGAGTCTCATGCCGCCGGAACGTCTTCATGTTACGCTTGCGATATCCGGCGAAACTTCCAGAACCGCAAACCTGACCGGATATGGCAATCTTTGGCAAAAAAAAGTGGCCGATATAGTCTCCATGGTGTAAAAAGGTTGCTTTCCGGAGCAGAAAAGTATACCACATTGTGGCATGCAACCGGGTAATTCCCGTCGCTGTGTGATAATCTTCTGACAACCAGGGAATGAATATATTGATTTACCTGAAAAAATTCAGAGACACGTAATTTTGGGGGAGACAAAGATATGGAGTCAAAACCGATTCGTTTACAGGATTGTTACAAGACATATACCTATGACCAGGACAAGGTGTTTACCCCGGTAGAGACCATCAGGCGTTTTAAGGAACGCCTTGCCGAAGTCGATCTGGAAATCTTGAAAGAAGTCCGGCGCATTGATAACGGCCGGCTTGATATCCCCATTTATTTCAGCATCACAGGCAAGGACGCCAGGGAAGTCATCGGCAACAAAAAACAGATGGGAAAAGGCAGCACCCCGGAGCAATCCCAGGCCAGTGCGTGCATGGAACTGGGTGAACGGTTCAGTTTTTTCAGTTTTATCAAGAATCCCGAGAATTTCATAACCGGCACCTATTCTGAACTGCAGGCTGCAGGCTATAACCTCCTGCCCATTAAAAGGCTGCTGCAGTCTGTTCATGATGAAACCATGCAGGAGGAAATGCTTGCCAGGCTTCTGGCTGATATTCCTATCAAATGGACCTGGGCCACCAACCTGAACAGGCAGGAAGAGGTTCTGATCCCGTTTTCCTGGTTCTATGCCATCAATGAATTTAACGGTCCCTCAAACGGCAACTCATATGAAGAGTCGATCTGCCAGGGGATATGTGAGATAATCGAGCGCCATGTCTGTGCCGTAGTGAGCCACGAAAAGAGGCAGGTACCCCGCATCAGACTTGCATCAGCCAAAGATCCTGTTTCACGTGAACTGATAGAAAAATTCACCCGCAACGGCATACAGGTATACCTGAATGATTTTACCCTTGATACCGGGGTGCCGACTATCAGCGCCCTTTGTATTGATCCATCGACGTTTCCTGTCATGAGTGAGATCGTCTGGACTGCCGGAACAACTCCGAATCCTGAAAAGGCCCTTATCAGGGCACTTACCGAAGTTGCCCAGCTTGCAGGAGACTTCAATACCCATGCAAACTATGTGGCCAGCGGTCTGCCGAAACCATTGGCCATGGAAGAGGTTGAATACCTCCTGAGCGGCCCTGAGATCGATCTGCAGGACCTTCCTGACCTTGCCAGCGACAATATGAAGACCGAGGTGGAGAACTGCCTGGCGGCCCTTGAAAAACTCGATATGGAGGTTTTTATTGTCAACACCATGCATCCGCAACTGAAAATGCCATCAATTTACACCATAATTCCTGGCGCTCATTTCCGGGAGCGGGCGACAAGCAGGAACGCCGGGCTGTTTGCTGCGAAGCTCATGGCCGAACTGGTCGAGGACCCCATTGAGTCCAACGGACATCTGCTCAACATGCAGAAATTGCTGCCTCATGCCTATTACATAGAATTTTACCTGGGGCGTAATCTTCTCAATCTCGGACGCCAGGACGAAGCCCTGATCCATTTCAATAATGCACTTGACCTGAACCCCATTGAAGAGGATCTGCCCTATATATATTCTTATATCGGCAACTGCCTCAAGGACCTTGAAAAGTACCGAGAAGCCATTGCCATCCTTGAAAAAGGTGCACAGATCGATAATACCAGGCCCGATATCCATAACCTCTTGGGCTTCTGCCATTTCAAGCTGGAGGAATACGAAGATGCCGTTTCCCACTTCAGCAAGACCATCGAGTTGAACCCATCCTCGGCAATTGATTATGCCAACCTGGGGGTAAACTACCGCAGGCTTGAAAAAACAGATGAAGCAATCAAGTATTTTGAGCTTGCCCTGTCGCTTGATCCTTCCATTGAATTTGCCAGGGATAACCTGGCCCAGCTCACCGGCATGGCCTCATAAAATACAGTTGCGGCCGCAGCTTTCTCTAGGTTCAAGCTGCGGCCGTTTTACTATCCCTTCGATTGCAAATTGTCGTAATCCAGAGTATTTGTACCACATATTGTCAGCTTCTCTTGTTACACAATTCTGTTCCAATATTTATTCTGCTTTTGGTGTTTATGAGGGTCGAATCTGCGCTGAAAAAAACGATATGTCATGACGTCAAATAGTGTCTCACATTCTGCCCGATGAAAGTATTGAAAATTTACAGGTAAACCATGAAGCCACTTTCCATTGTTGCCTATTTTGACGGACGACCGGGACATGAAAAACAGACCCATGGTATCCTGCAGGCACTGGCAGATATTACGATTACCGATGTAGTCAGCAAAAAGGTTTCGGTTTCCCATCTAGCATATTTTAAAAACTGGGCAACATATCTACTATCATTTCTGCAAAGCCCCAAGGCGGAAGACTTTCACACTCCAGTTGATCTTATTATCGGTACAGGTACATACACGCATCTTCCCATGCTCCTTGAAAATAAGACACGTTTAAAAATTTATGGGAAACCGGCTCGTGTTGTTACCTGCATGAGTCCGGAACGGTTCCTGCTCAATAAATTTGATCTGTGTTGTATTCCTGCGCATGATAATTTTCCCCCTCACGAAAACGTATTTATTACCCTGGGACCACCTACTTCTGTAAAGTTCGAAAAACAACACGAATCCGATAGAGGGCTGATTCTGGTGGGTGGGCTGGATAGAAAAAGTCACAAGTGGAACTCCCGGACAGTTGCTGAACAGATTCAAACAATTATCGCAAAAAATCCTGTCACACAGTGGACGGTTTCTTCTTCTCCCCGCACCCCTGAAGAGACCT
>PKTW01000034.1 GCA_002868955.1 Desulfobulbaceae bacterium | reverse complement strand
TGGCATGCAACCACAATAAAAAAGGCGCTCCACCCGGAACGCCTTTTTTATTTATATTGTGTAACCATTTTAAGCGGTTAAATCTCTTCATCATCATCTATTAAATCCGGATCATAGTCGTCATCGTCGTCATCACCTTCATCTTCGTCATCACTTTCAGAATCTTCCGCCTCTTCTTCGTCTTCAGAGGCCTCACCTTCAATCTCTTCTTCAACCTCTTCTTCGTCAGCCTCCGCATCTTTAGAAACCCTGACAGCCTTTGGTTTGGGGATCTTAGATGGCGGCAGAACGATCTCCCGGATCTTGGCAGCCTCCTGCTTAACGTCCGGATCAGCAAGACATTCTTCGCATTGCGAAATATGTTTTTCCATGAAGGCTACCATTCTGGCAGGCGCCATGGACTCCTCCTGCACTTTCAGATACCAGTTTTTTATAAGAGAAATTAAACGGTTACATTTCATTTTATTTCCCCTTTTTCCCTCAGCAGGAAAGTTGTGAAATTATAATAAAAAAGAAAAAATGTCTTTAAAATCTGCATAGAATGCAATAAGTTATAATTTTGTGCGGAAGTGGAAAGGGCACTGGTGGCCCTCCCGGACTTCAAATCCGGTGCACCGGGTTAACAGCCTGGTGGGTGGGTTCGATTCCCATGCACTTCCGCCATTTCATTCTCTTTTCTCGTCAGGCAGCATTTTCTTTCTTCAGCAGCGGATAACCCATTTCCTGCCTCTGCTCTGTATACTGCATGGCCACCTGCCTGGCAATGTTCCTGATCCTGCCGATGTAGCGCGTGCGTTCCGCCACGCTTATAGCTTTTCGTGCATCAAGCAGATTAAATGTATGGGAACATTTCAGACAGTAATCATAGGCCGGCAGGATCAAACCTTTGGCGACCAGTTTGTGCGCTTCCGACTCATAGGTGTCAAAAAAACCGATCAGGGCCTCGACGTTAGCCTCTTCAAAATTGAACGTTGAAAACTCTATTTCCGCCTGGTGAAAAATCTCGCCATATGAGACGTTTTCGTTCCAGGCCAAATGGTAGACATTCTCCACCTTCTGCAGGTACATGGCAATACGTTCAAGGCCATAGGTTATCTCGACTGTAATGGGCTGCAGGTCAAGACTTCCTGCCTGCTGAAAATAGGTGAACTGGGTGATTTCCATGCCGTCCAGCCATACCTCCCAGCCCAGGCCCCAGGCCCCGAGGGTCGGCGACTCCCAGTCATCCTCGACAAAACGGATATCATGTTCCAGCAGGTTTAAGCCGAACCGCTTCAGGCTTTCCAGATACATGTCCTGAATCTCAAGGGGCGACGGCTTGATCACCACCTGGTACTGGTAATAGTGCTGCAGCCGGTTGGGGTTTTCGCCGTAACGCCCGTCGGTGGGGCGTCTTGACGGTTGCACATAGGCGGCCTTCCATGGTTCGGGCCCAAGGGCGCGCAGCAGGGTGGCAGGATGAAAGGTGCCGGCGCCCACCTCCATATCGTACGGCTGTTGAATGACACAGCCCTGTTCAGCCCAGAACCTGTTTAATTCCATGATAATATCTTGAAAATACATATTGCCGCCGATTCCTTTCTCTGTTCAAATATTCTATGATGTTAACAATTAATTTCAAAAAGATAATAAATTACCACAGTAGATACAGATGGCAAAATTATTTTTATAAAATCATAAAAATACTATGAAAACAATTGAAGAAATACGGCTGCGAGCTTCGGAACTGACAAACCTCACCAATATCCTGGCGCTGCTGCAGTGGGACCAGGAAGTAATGATGCCGACCGGAGGAGCTGCTGGACGCGCTGCACAGTTCTCGGCCCTTAGTACCATTGTCCATCGGAAAATTTGCGATCCGGATTTGGGAAAACTTCTGCATGAACTTGCGGGCCGGCTTGACGAGGTCTCAGATGGAGACCAGGCCCTCGTGCGGGTGCTGAAACGGGAATACGATAAGAATACAAAGCTGCCTGAAAAATTTGTCGCTGACTTTGCCCGGCTTACCTCTGAAACACTGCCGGTCTGGGTCAAAGCCAGAAAGCACAACGATTTCAATCAATTCCTGCCTCTTCTGGAAAAAGTCATCGCCATGTGCAGGCAGAAAGCTGGTTTCCTGGGCTACGTCCACCATCCATATGACGCGTTGCTTGACCTGTATGAAGAGGGACTGACCACCAATGACCTTGATGCACTTTTTGGAAGCTTGCATACAGAGCTCAGCCAACTTTTACCGCACAAGATTTCCCAAGGGAAAACTCTTCCCAAAACACTGGCAAATATTCAATCGATGCGGCCACAGGACCAGGTAGCTTTTTCAGAAAGGCTCCTGGCTGAAATTGGCTATGATTTCAACCGGGGCAGGCAGGATATTTCAGCCCATCCCTTTACCACAAGCCTTGGCCATAACGACCGCAGGGTGACCAACCGTTTCCGGCCAGACTCGCTGGAGTTCATTTTCAGTGCCCTGCACGAGGGCGGCCATGCCCTGTATGAACAGAATATTTCCGCAGAGCATACCGATTCCCCTCTTGATGAAGGCGTTTCCCTTGGCATCCATGAATCACAGTCACGTCTCTGGGAAAATATAATCGGCCGCAGCCGGCTTTTCTGGGATAAATATTACCCTGTGCTGCAGGAATTTCTGCCGCAGCAGTTTAAGGACGTCGCCCAGAAGGATTTCGTTCACTATATCAACCGGGTGCACCCCGGAATGATCCGGGTGGAGGCTGACGAGGTAAGCTATAATCTGCATGTATTTATCCGCTTTGAACTGGAAAAAGGATTGATCGAAGGCACAGTTACAGCCTCTGATCTGCCTCCGCTGTGGAACGAAAAATACGAAAACTATCTTGGAGTCAAGGTCGATTCGGATGCAAACGGCGCTCTGCAGGATATCCACTGGGCCCATGGCAGCTTCGGCTATTTCCCGACCTATACAATCGGCAACCTGGCGGCGGCCCAGATCTGGCACAGCTACTGCCTTTATGATACGGACTACAGGCAAACCCTGCAACAGGGCAACCTGACAAAAATACGACAATGGCTGACAGAGAATATTTACTGCCACGGAGCCGTCTATCCGCCTGCGGAATTAATGCAACGGGTCTGCGGTGAAGCCCTGAACGCCCGTTATTTTGTTGAGTATCTCAAAAACAAGCCTGAGTTTTCCCTATGATCCCTGCAGCTGCACAGATCGCATCAATACGCAGAATCCTGAGGGATTCCAAAACAATAGCCGTGGTTGGACTTTCCCCGAAGCCGCAGCGGCCCAGCCACCAGGTGGCACGCTATCTTATGGCCGCGGGTTATATCATCATCCCGGTCAATCCCGGGCAGGATACCATCCTTGGTCTTCCCTGTTACCGAAGCCTGAAGGCTATTCCCACGCAGGTGGATATGGTGGATATTTTCCGCCGGCCCGAAGCTGTCTTGCCCATTGTGGAGGATGCCATTGCGATTGGCGCCAAATTCATCTGGATGCAGGAGGGGATCGTGCACAAGGGGGCCGCAGCAAAAGCGGAAGCAGCTGGACTTATTGTAGTCATGGACCGCTGCACCAAGATCGATCACATGAACCTGCTGTGAAACGCCATTAACCCTTCTTGCCTTTCCGCTTCCTGAAGTGCGTATCGTAGCGTTCCTGTTCGCTGTAGATGCAGCCGCAGTATGACTGGCGATAGAGGCCCATGTCCTTGGACATGTCAATGCCCTGCTGCCATCCTTCACGAAAATCATGATAGTAGAAAGGGATCTTGTGCTGCTCGGCAAGCTGTTTCGCCTTGGCGCGGATCTGTTCGTGATTCTGGTAACGGCTGTAGAGGAGGGTGGTGGAAAAGGCATCGGCCCTGATTTTCTTGGCCTGCTCAACGGTCTCGCGCAAGCGCATATCATAACAAAGCCCGCAGCGGCTACTCTCGTTGAATACGACCTGGCGCAGGTAGTCCCGCAGTCCGTATTCCCTGTGGTATTCCACGGCAAGGTTTTCCCTGGCGGCGAGCTGCTCCACGGCCACAAGGCGTTTTTTGAATTCCCGGTATGGGTGGATATTGGGGTTATAAAAAAAGCCGCGCACCCTGATCCCTTGTCCCTGCAGGAAATCAAGGGGATAGGCGGCACAGGGCCCACAGCAGATGTGGAGTAAAATAGACATTTTAAGTTTTAAAGTAACGATACATAATGAAGATGGTGAAAACGTGAAGAGCTACTTGAATGAAATCATCATTTCAGAAATAATTATTACCCATAAAGCAGCGCAAATCTCTCCCAGAAATCAGGAAAGGATTTGGCGACGCATTCCTCGCCAAGTATTTTCACGCCCGGTACGGCAAGGCCTGCCACTGCAAAGCTCATGGCAATGCGATGATCGTTATAGGTGTTTATTTCAGCGCCATGCATGGGTGTGTCAGGGGCATTGCCTTCAATAATCAGGGTGTCCTCCAGTTCTTCGACCCTGGCCCCCAATTTCGCCAGCTCCACCGCCATGACATGGAGCCGGTCGCACTCCTTGATGCGCAGGTGTGCAATGTTTTTTATGACCGTCCTGCCTTTGGCCTGGGATGCCACAACAGCAAGGGTCGGCACCACATCGGGCATGTCAGCCATATCAATGGTAATGCCCCTGAGTTCCTCGGGGCCGCTTACCGTCAAGCCTTCACCTGTCTTGTTGACCTGGCAGCCCATACGCGCCAGAAGGGCAACAAAGGCGGCATCTCCCTGCAGGGAGGGCACAGGCACATTGGGCACCGTGACCTCGCCGCCGGTTATTGCGGCAGCTGCGTAGAAATAGGAGGCATTGGAAGCATCACCCTCAATGGCATACTTCCTGGCCCGGTATATTCCCCGGGGAATACTGTAGCTGTTCAGGGCTTCATTGGCTTCGACCCTGATGCCGAAGGATTCCATCACTGCCAGGGTCATTATGACATAGGGCAGGGAGAGGATCTCTCCTTGCACGTCAAGTTCAGCCTCTTGCCTGGCATACGGCCCGACCAGCAACAGGGAGGAGAGATACTGGCTGCTTTTGCCTGCAGGCAGGATAGTTTTACCGCCCGATAAGCCGTTGGCCTGTATGACCAGTGGCGGGCAGCCGTTGTTGTTAATACTGGCAATATCAACTCCCCAGCCCTGCAGCGCCTGCATCAGGGGTAGAATGGGCCTTTCAGCCATGCGTGCATCACCGCTGATCCGGAAGGTGCCCGCCCCCAAGGCGGCAACAGAGGCGAGAAACCGGGTTGCCGTACCATTATTGCCAAGGAATATTTCCTTCGCAGGTGTTTCAATCCGCCCACCGTTGCCAATGACGGTCCAATTCTCCTTGCCCTTTTCAACGGTCACACCCATCTGCGCAAGGGCTGCAGCAGTATATCGTGTATCCTCGCTTTCCAGGGGCCCGAGCAGGACGCTCTCACCGTCCGCCAGGGCAGCAGCGATCAGGGCCCGCTGGGTGATGCTCTTGGAGCCGGGTACTGCTACCTCGGCTTTAACTTTTGTTGCCGGTCGAATTTCTATCATCTTGTTATACTACTGAAATTATTACGAGATCATATTTATGAGGGCAGCCCGCATTACTTCAACCGGAGCATCCTCTCCGGTCCAGGCTTCAAACTGGGCCACACCCTGATAAAGCAGCATGGAAAGCCCGTTTATAACTTCACAGCCTGCACTTTTTGCCTCCCGGAGCAACCGTGTTTCCAGGGGCGCATAGACAATATCCATCACCACAGGAAAATTCTCCAGGCTGATTGCGGGTACCAGGCTGGCATTTTCAAGGGGCCTCATGCCGACCGAAGTTGCATTGACCAGGCAGTCTGCCTGCACCCTATCAATTTCATCCAGATGAATCCAGTCGCAGGCAAGAGTTTCGGCCAGTGTTTTCAACCTGCCTTCCGTCCGGCTGGCAACGATGACCCGGGCCCCGGCTTCCAGGAGACCAAAGCCGATAGCCTTTGCAGAACCACCTGCCCCCAGGAGAAGAATTCTTTTTCCCTGCAGATCAAGCTTCTCGGCCAGGGCCCTGTTTGCCCCGATCCAGTCGGTATTCAAGCCATGGATTTTTTTATCTTCGGCAAAGATCAGCGTATTGACCGCGCCGATTTTTTCAGCCACAGGATCGATGGAATCGATATGTTCCAGAACCGTTTCCTTGTGCGGAATAGTGACAGAGAGTCCACGCACACCCAAAGCCCGGCAACCGGCCAGGGCTTTTGCTGCATTTGTTGCAGGGAAGGCCACATAAATCTTGTTTAAGCCCAGGGCCTCAAAAGCACTGTTATGCATGATGGGGCTTAAGGAATGGGCAACCGGGTTGCCGATTATGCCATAAATTTCTGTAGAACCGTCAATCTGCATGATTTAATCTCAATAACATTTCGCGGAGACCGGACACCGGTATCTGGCCCGGCGCTGTCTCCTTTCCGCCATCAGGGACGGCATAGGTCATATAGCCGCCAAGCTTTATGGTTGCCAAACGGCTGATCCTGCCAATGGGCCCCATACAAAAAGCAATAAGGGGAAAGTCATTTTCGTCTGCAATTGTTTGCAGGTTCAGGATCCTGAGCACATCCTTATAGTCATTGGCTGTCGTGACGATCTTGCCTATATGTGCCCCGGATTCTATCTGCTGCTGCAAAATTTCTCCCAGTTCAGCACCCGATGGCGTCCCGGTAAAATCATGCCATGAGATGATAAGGGCTGTTTGGGTGTGCTGCAGCAGGACGTCAAGCAGTTCGCCCCGCAATTCGGGTGCTGTTTTAAGTTCCAGGTCCACCAGGGCGCAGTCATGCTGAACCGCCTGCAGCAGCAAGTTAATTCGTGCTGCTTCCGGTCCCGGAAAAAAGCCGCCTTCCCATGCCGGACGATTGGTAAAGAGCAGGGGCTTTGTACAATTTTTCACAAAAGGCTCAATTTCCGGATGGGACAGACTGTCCAGGCGGATCTCTATGACATCTGCATACCGCTCGGAGTGTTTGGCAAGAGCAACAGCCTGGGCGACCTTTTGACAGGCAACTGAAACACACACTCCAGCAGGGGAGACAAGAGGTACGGTCAAATGTTTTACTCCTTGAAAATTTTCCAGTGCTATCTTACACCATCAAAATGAGGTAAAATACCCTATTATATTGGCATGAAGTTGTCAATCAGATCGCCAAACATCCCCTTATCAGAATATTGTCCGCCCAGTTGCAGGAAAAGAGCCTGTACCACTTTTATTTCATGGGGCTCAAGCAGAAACCCGGGCACCGGCTGGGCTGGCAGAAGATGCTCTTTTTCATTGCAGATCGGTGAGTTAACCAGGCTATGCAATATATCGGTCATAGCGGAGCAGTAACCGCCATCGCTGTTTACATGTTCAATGATCTGGGTGAAAACGGTGTTGACCGCAAGGTGAATGGGAGCCATTTGGGCCGCGCTGTCGGCAGTACATTGTACAAATGAGCCAAAGCTTCTGCAGCCAAAGGGACGCGCTTCATAAATTGAGCAGATATTCGCCTCTAAAAAAACGCAGGGCGTGAAATCCCAGCCGCCCATGGTTTCCCGGTCAACCTCCTGGTGGTTGAGACAGGCCCCGGCAAACTGGTTTGTGGTTATTCGTTCCCTGCTTTTGCCTGGTGAAACCCCGGCAAGCTTTGCAAGCAGCCATTTTCCCCGTCCTGTCCCTTTGACAAAATCGAGGATTATTTCGCCTTCCAGGCTTGTCATGCTGACACTCTGAGTGCAGCAGGCGTTACAACCCATTCGGCACGCCAGGGGAAAACGCTCGATCCAGCGCGCATAAACACCATATACCGCAGACAGTAGTTCTTTCTTACGAACCATTTCTGCAGGTATGCCGACCCGCTCTTGAATGATCATTTGGCACCAAAGACTTTTCTTTTCACCCTTGACATTACCTCCTGCGGCACCAGCCTCACCGCCAGGGCAACAATAAACGAGGCAATGGCCAGGTCGTCCAGCCATCCGAACAGGGGAATGGTATCGGCAATGAAATCCACAGGAATAAGGATATACAAAAGGCCGACAGTCAGGATAAGTTTGACAGGCCACGGTGTTTGCCGGTCAAAGAGGATCAGGAAATAATACCTCAGCCTTTGTAAAAAACTGCTCATATTTTGCGCCACCTAACCCGTTTATTAAGTGGAAGAGAATGTTGCGGATGGGATTCAGACCTGCCGGGCCCTGCCGATCAAATCCTGTATCGATGCCATCTTGTTTTCCACAAGAAATGCTCCTATGCCTTGAATGATCTCTTCTGTGGCCCTTGGATTGATAAAGTTTGTCGTGCCCACCTGGACAGCACAGGCTCCGGCAAGGATATATTCTATGGCATCTTCCGTGGTAGTGATCCCGCCTATGCCGATTATGGGGATGGAGACACATTCAGCAACCTGCCACACCATGCGCAGCCCGATCGGTTTGATTGCCGGACCGGACAACCCGCCGAAAATATTAGCAAGTTTTGGCTGGCAGGATTTAATATCTATGGCCATTCCCAATAGCGTATTGATGAGGGAAACCGCATCTGCCCCCGCCTCTTCCGCTGCCCTGGCAATCCCGGTTATGTCGGTCACATTGGGTGAGAGCTTGACAATGACCGGGCGGCTGAAATGCTGGCGCACTCCTTTAGTCACAGCATGCGCCATGCCCGGGTCGGTCCCGAAAGCAACACCTCCCTGTTTCACGTTGGGGCACGATATGTTCACTTCAAGTGCGGCTACTTTTTCTTCCTCGTCCAACCTCGCTGCCAGCTGCTGGTAATCCTGCACCGTATCACCCAGGATATTGACAATAAGTGGTGTGTTTATACCCTGCAGAAAGGGAAGTTTTTCCGAGAGGAAGCTTTCCAGTCCCACGTTTTCAAGGCCGATGGCATTAAGCATACCACAGGCTGTTTCGGCAATTCTTGGTGGGGGGGTTCCCTGCCTTGGGAGCAGAGAAATACCCTTGACAATGATGGCCCCGAGCCGGTGCAGGTTAACCAGCGAACCATACTCTTCCCCATACCCGAAGGTGCCGGAGGCGGTCATCACGGGATTTCTTAAGCGTAATGAGCCAATGCTGATTTTCATATCAGGTTGTTCTACAGCCATGCCACATCATCCGCATCAAATACCGGGCCGTCCTTGCACACATGGACGTACCCATTCATGTCAGCCCGCAAAACCGCGCACCCGAGGCAGGCTCCAAGGCCACAGGCCATAATCGTTTCGAGTGATACCTGGCAGGCCCAGCCCCTGTCACGGCTGACACCGGCCACTGCCCGCAGCATGGGGTAAGGCCCGCAGGCATAAACCATCACCGGGTTCTTACTGTATAATGGGGCCATGAGGTCTGTTACCAGCCCCTGTTTGCCCAGGCTGCCATCCTCTGTAGAGGTCTGTACCCCAAGCCCCATGTTTGCAAAATCATCTGCCAGGGTAGAAATTTCAGCCTTTGTTCTGGCACCAAGGAGCACCTTTATGGCAGATGACTCATTTTTTTTCAGCAGCTGTCTGGCAAGAAAAAGCAGAGGCGCTACCCCTATGCCGCCCCCGACCAGATAGTGCTCCTGCATGGTATTATGCACAAATCCTCGGCCCAGGGGTCCCAATACATCCATGTTCTGGCCGAGCTTCAGGCTGGCGATCGCCTGCGTCCCTTTGCCAATAACTTTGATCAGTATCTGGACCAGTCCTCCTTCAGCCACCTGGTGAATGGAAAACGGTCTGCGCAACAGCGGATCCAAGCCTTCCCCTGCCCGCACCATAACAAACTGACCGGGTTTTGAGTCAGCAGCGATATCCGGTGCCTTTACGGTAAACCGGTATATATCGCCTGTTACCTTCTCGGTGTTTACTATTTCCGCCTGTTGCTGGTATGCCTGCATGGATATAATTAAGGGTTCAGGGTTGTACTATCGATCAGATGTTATTATTGAATTTTGAATTTAATTTACAAGCGGCGCGCACTCGACCTGCAGCATGTTCTGTCCTGTCTCCTGGAAAAACATATAAGATATCAAGCAAATCAACAAGTAAGCCTTTACGTGTCAGCTTATAACATGGTACTTTCTCAATGGGCTGCCTTCCGTGGTTGCCTTATTCCGGCGGCAGCAGATTAACGGTTTAATTCTTTAACACATTAAACAAAAAAAACGAATTATTATGCTCCAAATCTTAATAATTGTATTTTCATTTATCCTTGGGGCGGCCGTGGGCAGTTTTTTAAATGTGGTCATCCTTCGCCTTCCGGCCGAAGACGAATCCATTGTCTTTCCTGCTTCCAGATGCCCAAAATGTCTTCACCCACTTAAGTGGTATGACAATATCCCGATCATCAGTTTCATTCTACTTAAGAAAAAGTGCCGCAACTGCGGAGTGCCCATATCCTGGCAATACCCTCTGGTTGAACTTACCATGGCACTCCTGGCCCTGGCCCTGGCGTTAAAATTCGGTTTCACCCTTGCCCTGCCCATTTACTTTGTCTTCAGCGCTGCCCTGCTCGTCGTCATAGCCATTGACTTCTACCATAAAATCATCCCTGACAGCATCAGCCTGCCGGGTATAGTCATTGGCTTTGCCTGTTCATTCATCAACCCGGTAATAACCTGGCAGGAGTCCGGCATCGGACTGCTCATCGGCGGCGGCGTTCTTTATGCAGTGGCCGCGGGTTATTATCTTTTCACGAAGCGGGAAGGAATGGGCGGGGGAGACATCAAGCTTCTTGCCATGATCGGAGCCTTTTTGGGGTGGCAGAGCCTGCCTTTTGTTGTTTTCGGCAGCTCCATTCTCGGGGCTCTTGTCGGGATTGGCGCCATGGCAAAACAGAAAAAAGGCGGCAAGACCATGATCCCCTATGGTCCCTTTCTTTCAATTGCGGCCCTGCTGTACATGTTTTACAGGGAATTGATCAACTATTACCTGGTGCTTTATTTTCTGACGCCGCAATAGTAATTGACCGCGGCGAATGTTAAATTATTGATTGAGAGATATTACTTCTACGGCAGGGCCAGCTTAGTCTGAAAATTGATGGCCGCCAGGAGGGCATTGCCCTTCAGGGATTCGCCTATCTGTACACCAAAACGGTAGGCTTCCTCCATCTGTTCATTTGAATGACCAAATCGGTTGTAATGTTTGCT
>PKTW01000048.1 GCA_002868955.1 Desulfobulbaceae bacterium | reverse complement strand
TAGAACCAATTTTTTTTATATTAACATTTGTCGATTTAGTAAATTTTGACGCATAATTACTTACTAATTCATAGGCATAGTCAGGGCTAACCAAGCCAAGAATATGTTGCCTCATATACCCTATGGTTCCTGGAAATGCGGCGAACCTTCCTGCTTCCCTAGCAATATCCTTATTGGCTGTTAATTCTTTTAATCTTTGATGAAATTTATTTATTTGATTCTGGGTGAACCAGTGCCCTTCGTCTTCAACCTGGTAAAGCTCCATCCCGGCCTGAATGAGCAACTCTTCGATATTTATATAACTATACTGGCTCTTAATTAACTTAATATAGTTATTAACAATTCGGCTGTTATACAGCGGCTCATCTAGTAATTCTGCAGGTTTCATCTACTTGTTCAAAATTTTTATTATATAATTATTTTGATAATCGAATTAATCTATCTAAATAACTATAATACCGGTCACCAATCTTGTGAACATCCAATACCCAGAAATTATATTTCTTGTTTATTGATATTGAATTATTGTCGGTGTAAGAAGATGGAAAAATAAGAACTGGAATATTATCATGGTCATAATAGGATGCAATTTTACTTAAAGCTCCATGCAGCATATCACTCGGCAAATTATGCGGTTCTAATATAAAAACATGGATACAATTGGTCAAATCAGATAGATTTAAACCAATATCTGATATATTGAGCATAAAAATTGCAATTAAGTCTTCTTTTTCCTTTAAAGAAAACAGAAGTTTCCTTCTTTTAAAACCGCATTCTCTGTAAATTTCATTAAGACCTTCCTCAGCACCCAACTTCTCCGTGAGCAAGTCCAATGCCTGCAGGCTTAATCCTCCTGATATGTCCTCATAATAAAATTGCAGGATTTTAATATCATTTTGCTGTGTTTCTGTCAGGCTCCATTTTCTTGTTAGCTTGCCATCCAGATATTTTTTGTTAATTGACAGGTAGGCAAATTTATCAATTGAACAACTTGTTATATCTGCAGCATTTTTTGCAACTCCTCCAAAAACGAGGTTTGGAAATTTGTTTTCCGGCCTGAAATAGCAGGCCACATAGTTCATTACCGCTGAATTAAACTGGTGAAATTCATTGATGTATCTACTGACTTGTTGCAATACGAGAAGGCCGCCCCGGTTATTTCTAGTGCTGTTAGCGGCATGATGGTTGATTATCCATGTTTTATCATAAAAACGGAACATGGACATATGGGCATACAATGCTCCCCTATCCTTACAGATAAAGTTTATGGCAAATTCAGGATTGTTTTCATATAATTTTTTGTATACTTTTTTAAATTCTGCTTTGTTTTCATAAATAAAAGAATACTTTTCAGGATAGATGAAATCTGTGTCAAAAAAGAAATCCCACAGTTGATCAACATCAACTTTTGTGCACACATAAGCTTTTTTATTCCATGCCTGATGCAGTAAAGAAGATAAGCTGACCTGGTCTTTCAGGTCCATGTCAAGAAATGCAAAACCACACTGTATATTCCCAACCTCATCGTCACTGCGATAAACCACCTGGGACTGACAGATTAGTTCAACATTATTCATCAGCTCAATACACACATGAGGTATTATCATACCAGGTATGAGGATAGAGTTTTCAGTATCTTCTTCAACAGAAAACCCTGAACCGGAAATATCATGGACCTTAAGGTTTATTTTATTTCCAAACAACGGGTGGTCGAATACAGCATTTGGCATAGGCACTAACTTCTGCCTTACACTTCTGTAGTGCTTTGATTTAAATCTCTGAATCTGGTTCTTACTCGGTTTCAGGACAATCGTAGAACCTTCTGAAGAAGAGGATAGTCTGAAAAATTCACAAATACCGGAATAGCAGGTAATTGCACCTTTCTTCATGATAACATGGAAAGTTGAATTCTGCTTTATACTCTGAACATCATGCTTGTAGTCGGGCGGGATATGGACTGCAAATGAAACCGCACTGAAATCATTCAGGCTTCCCTCAAGAATTAATCCATCCTGGCTTAATTGGGTTGAAATAGAATTACAAGTGTGTCTTCTGGTTTTTCTTGAACCAACCTCAAAGCAGGTTTCAGGAAGTATAAATTTAATTTTCGAAGAGGTTAGCTCTTCCAGCTCTGCTTCTACCAGAACCTTCTTAAGCCCATCCGTGAAATAAAAATGTTCGAATTTATATTCATGGAGTTCCTGTTCTGAAGAATCAGACTCCGACAGATAACATAGAAAAACATTATTGTTACAGGGGTGGGGCTTTGCAGCAAGGGAAAGTATTTTGTTGTATTTCCTGTGTCTGAAATTTAGAATTATTTCTTCATCATGGAAATTAATTCTGTTCAGGGAATTGATTAGACGATCGCGGCGGATCTCTTTCCATTCCTCACGTCCCGGCTTAACAGAAGGGCTTGCCGTAACCAGTTCCAGTTGCGTATTGGAGTATGTATCAGCCATATTAGGTTAACGCCCATTTAAAAAATTGGGCTGGTTTTTACCACAGTTGACAATGAGCATTATGCCTTGATACTCGACAATAGTCAAGAATTGGAATCATTCCAGATAAATAGAGAAAATTCAACAAAAAAATGGGGCTTAAATCCCAATTAACGCTAATTTAACCTACTGAATTAATGCAAAAAATCCTGGAAAAGCTTCCGGATATTTGAATTGCCCGCATCTCTTAAAAGAGAAATTTATCAAGTAAAAACAGATAGATAAATAGCGAAAGACATCAAAGGTTACTTCATCCACCAGGTCATCAATGCCTGGTTAGGATTATAGTAAAGCGGGAGGGTTTCCGGGCGTTTAAATTTATTCCAATAACTCACTCTGTGCCTGGCTACATACCAATTCGGCACGACATAATAGCCATACCACAACACCCTGTCAAGGGCTTTGCAGGAAGCAGCGAGCTCTTCTTGTGTTTCTGCATAAATGATCTTCTCAACCAACTGGTCAACAATAGGATCTTTGATGCCTATCAGGTTTCTTGAGCCATTGCGGTCTGCTGAGCTGGAATGCCAGTAATCACGCTGCTCGTTCCCCGGAGACTGGGATTGCCCGAAAACATGCACAGTCATGTCAAAATCAAACCTGTTCAGACGGTCGATATACAAGGCCGGGTCAATGGTCCTGTACGATGCGTTGACACCCAGTTTTTTCAAATTATTTACATATCCGGCCATGACTCTTTCAAACGACGGAGAGACGAGAAGTATTTCAAAATCAAAAGAATTGCCTTCCTTGTTTATCAGCCTTCCATCCTGCACTGTCCACCCTGCTTCTGCCAGAATTTTCTTTGCATTACGGAGATTGTCCCGCAGGGTGTTTAAAGGTCCTGTGCTGAATGGAGTCAGCTGCTGGGTAAAGACTTCAGGTGGCAACTGATCTTTAAAGGGCGACAGGTATTCAAGTTCAAGACCTTCAGGCAAATTTTTTGCTGCCAGGTCTGAATTGCTGAAATAACTGGCACTGCGGGTATATTCATTAAAGAATAATTTATTGTTTGCCCATTCAAAATCAAAGGCCATTCCAAGTGCAGCCCGAACCCTTCTATCCTGGAACAATGGATTTCGTAAATTGAAAACAAACCCTTGCATGCCCTGGTTATTGCGGTGGGGCAGATATTCCTTCATGATCTGCTTGCTGTCAAATTTAGGGCCCACCAGGTCACGTGCCCACTGCTTGGCAATATTAATATACATGAAATCAAATTCATTCGCCTTGAAGGCCTCCACTGACACAATCTGGTCCCGGAAGTATTTGAAGGTTATTGTATTAAAATTAAACATGCCTTTGCGGGTAGGATGATTTATTGCCCAATAATCAGGATTCCGCTTATAGGTGATTGATTTACCCGGGTTGACCGAATCAATCACATAGGGGCCTGAGCCGATAGGCGGGACCATTGAAGGATCATCAAAGGGATGGTTGCTATAAAACTTTTTTGAGAAAATGGGAACCTGACTGGCAATCAAGTGCAGTTCCCGGTTAACTCGGGCAAAATCAAAACGCACACGGTTATTATCAAGAATTTCTGATCCCTTTATATCCTGCAAATAGGCCTGATAAAATGGATGCGCTGCCTCGCTTTTCATAATATTGAGCGAAAACTGGACATCTTCGGGTGTAATTGGTGTGCCGTCTGAAAATCTGGCATTTTCATCAATTGTATAGGTCACAGACAGGCGATCATCAGCCAGTTCAATATCTTTGGCAATCAAACCGTAGCTGGCAAACGGTTCATCCAGGCTTGCAGCCGCCAGGGTTTCAAAAACCAGGTTATCCAGGCCTGAAGGGGGAGAACCCTTGAGGGTATAGGGATTCATCTTGTCAAAGCTGCCAAGGTCATGGAGCACCAGGGCCCCACCCTTTTGTGCCTGGTCTGAAGTATAGTCAAACTGTTTAAAGTCCGGAGGATATTTAAGTTTGCCGTCAATGCTTATGCCATGGGCAGCGTGGCACTCTGAAACATTAATAACCGGCACAGATACAGCTATGGTAAGCAAAATAAAGATGATATATTGCATAAGGAGAGGGCTCGAATCTATTTTCTTCTTCATGGGGATGTTTACCTCATCACGTTTTTAGAATCTTATCCAAGCTGTAATTAGCCTTTATTAATATAAAAATGGTATTCCTCTTGTCTTGCTCCGTCAAATAAAAAATTATAAAACTTTTATAATGTCACGAATGCACAATAATAAAAATTATCCCCACGATACTGATACAGGTATTATTTTTTAATTTGACCTTCTTCTTCAAGATGGTTAATAAACCTGTTTCACTATCATCGTATGACTTGTTAATAACTAACGGAGCAGTATCATTATGGGAAAAACCATTGCAGAAAAAATATTTGCTGCGCACCTGCGGGATACCCCTTCACCGGCAAATGTTGTTCTTGATATAGACGTAGTTCTGTGCCATGAAATTACCACCCCCATCGCCATCAACGATTTGGTTGCCAAGAATATGGATAGGGTTTTCGACCCTGACAGGATCAAGGCGGTAATCGATCATGTCACTCCGGCCAAGGATTCCAAAACTGCAACGCAGGGTTTGATCCTGCGGGATTGGGCCAGGCGCCATAGCATAAAGGACTTTTTTGACATCGGCAGCAATGGTGTCTGCCATGCACTGTTTCCCGAAAAAGGTTTTATACGCCCCGGCTACACCGCAATCATGGGTGATTCACATACCTGCACCCACGGGGCTTTCGGGGCCTTTGCAGCAGGAGTTGGCACCACGGACCTGGAAGTCGGCATTCTGAAAGGAGTCTGCTCGTTCCGGGAGCCGAAAACCATGAAAGTGACCATTACCGGCAACCTGCCCGACACCGTCTCCGCCAAGGACGTCATACTGAACATTATCAAGCAGATAAGTGTTAATGGCGCCACAGACATGATCATGGAGTTCAATGGGCCAGTTGTCGACCAGATGTCCATGGAATCCCGTATGACCTTATGCAATATGGCGATCGAAGCCGGCGCCACCTCCGGCATCTGCATGCCTGACCGAGTCACTGCAGAATATCTCTGGCCCTTTATCCAGGAATCATATACTACCATTGATGAGGCGGCCCAAGACTTCAAAAAATGGCATTCTGCCCCTGATGCAATCTATGCAAAAGAGCTGGATATTGACGTTTCTGGCCTCAAACCCCAGGTTACTTATGGCTACAAGTCGGACGAGGTGAAAGATATTGCTGAGATGGAAGGCACACCTGTCGACCAGGTGTATATAGGTTCTTGTACAAACGGCCGTATAGAAGACCTGCGCCAAGCGGTACGAATTCTTGCCAACAGGAAGATCGCCCCCACTGTCCGTGGCATTCTCTCCCCTGCCACTCCGGCCATTTACTCCAAGGCCATGGAAGAAGGCATCATCAAAATTTTCATGGATGCAGGTTTCTGTGTTACCAATCCAACCTGCGGGGCCTGCCTGGGCATGAGCAACGGCGTGCTGGCAGAAGGTGAGGTCTGCGCTTCTACGACTAACAGAAATTTTAACGGACGCATGGGAAAAGGCAGCATGATCCACCTGCTGAGCCCGCTTTCTGCTGCAGCAGCAGCAATTGCAGGCCACATTACCGATCCCGGCAAATATATTTAAAAAACCCATAGTAAAACCTGCTTTACTGGCGAGACGTTACAGGAGAATACAATGAGAAATTTCACCGGACAGGTATTATTTTTGGACAGAAACGACATTAATACCGATGAAATTATTCCGGCCAAGTACCTGACCGAAAATACCAAGGAAGCGTTAAAACCTCATATACTGGAAGATATTCACCTGGAAGGTTTTGATGCAGAAAGAGATATAGCCGGCAAAAATATTATCGTTACGAGAAGCAATTTTGGCTGTGGCTCCTCCCGTGAGCATGCAGTTTGGGTTTTTGAAGTAAACGATATAAATGTTGTCATTGCAGAAAGCTTTGCCAGGATATTCAGGCAAAATATGTTCAATTGCGGGATGCTGGCCATTGAACTTCCCAGTGAAGACATTGACGCTATTTTTTCGTTAGGAAACAATACTGTAGTGCGTGTTGATCTGGAGCAGAACCAGATAGTGGCGGAAAACGGCCAGGGCAAGAAAAGGGTGGTTCAATTCAAGTTAAACTCGTTTGATCAAGAGCTGGTGTTGGCTGGAGGGTGGCTGGCCTACGCAGACCAAAAATATTAATTCCGGCTTTTTAAAAAGTCCACTTCCTGTGTTGCGCCAAATTTCCGCTCACTGCGACGTACAATCTATACGACTCTTTCTGCAAAACATGGCGCCCTACTCTACTCGCATACCGGTGCGCCTAATTTCTGGAATATTAAAATGTGCCGGAAACAGATTATAAATTGAAAAATCTTGCAATGCTTGTCTGGTGTTTAGTAGCAAACTGAAGAGTTAGAGTTTGGAGTGTTGGAGAGATAGCACACCAATCCATACTCTATATTTACAACCCTTTATCCGCCAATTCCTTGATAAGCTTTTTCTGCTCATTTGTAAGATCCTGAGGCACATCGACAGTAATCTTCACATAGACATCGCCTCGGCTGCCTGTTTTGCCGGCAGGGAGACCGTGCCCCTTCACGCGCAGCTTTGATTGCGATTGAATGCCTGCCGGGACTTTCACCTTAAGCTCCTTACCCTCAAGGGATTTTACGCTTATTTCAGAACCCAGACAGGCCTTGCTGAAGGGTATGCGCTGTTCAACTAGCAGATTGTTTCCGTCCCTGATAAAAACTGGATGCGGCTGTTCTTTGATAACCAAAAACAGGTCTCCGGGCGGGCCACCATACGGGGAAGGAGAACCCTTGCCTGCCAATCTGAGTTTCTGGCCAGCTTTTATACCCTTGGGAATCTTGACTGAAACGTTTTCAGTCTTATTTTCGCGACGCAGGGAAATGGTCTTTTCCGAACCGCTTAAGACCTCTTTCAGTGATACTGATAGTTCATAGGTCAGGTCGCTCCCTTTAACAGGCTGCTGTGCAGTGCGGTGCGACGCACCCCCCGCTCCGGGACCGCCGCTTTGAAAAAAGAAGGTTTCAAAAGGGCTGCCTTGACCACTCGAGGCCCTAAAGCCGCCCTTCATTCCACCAAGGCCGAATTCCTTGAGAATATCACCAAGGTCAAATCCCCTGAATATATCTTCCTGGCTATAACGCTGTTGAAAACCACTGGCTCCGAATGTATCATACTCCTTGCGCTTTTCAGGATCGGACAGAACGGCATAAGCCTCGCTGAGCTTTTTGAATTTCTCTTCAGCTTCCTTGTCCCCTTTATTGCGATCAGGGTGATATTTCATGGCCAGCTTTCGGTAAGCCTTTTTTATATCCTGGGCTGAACTGTCTTTCTTAATGCCCAGAACCTCGTAATAGTCCATAACTTTCAGACTCTAATGCTTTAATTTTTTTATAAAGTAAATCTTTTTAGAATGGCACATCATCTTCCATTTGCGACACATCGGGCATTGGCGGCTCCTCTTCGCGGTATCCGCCCCCCTTGCTTTCATCGCCGGCGCCCCTGGGCGAGAGCATTTTCATTTCCCGTGCCACTATCTCTGTCGTATAGCGGGTATTTCCGTCACGATCTTCCCACTTGCGTGTTTGAATCCGGCCCTCGATGTACACCTTGCTGCCTTTGGACAGGTATTCCCCGCATATTTCCGCCAGGCGCCCAAAAGCGACCACGCGATGCCACTCAGTAATCTCTTCTTTTACACCCTCTTTCTTCCAGGTTTCTGTGGTGGCAAGGCGTAAATTTGCAACCGCTGCACCGCTCTGGGTATAGCGAATTTCAGGATCTGCGCCGAGATTGCCAATCAGGGTAACTTTATTAACCATTGTTTCTCCTATCATTTAATTTGAAAAGTAAAAATTGGGGCACCTTACACAATATCTACACAATAATCCCGAGTTAGAAAAAATAACAATGAATAAAAAAAAATCCAGCGGGTTTGCTAAAAAAATGGGAAATTCAATCCATGCAGAACCTCAAAGATATTGAGGCACAGGGATAAATGGCACTAAACTTTATTTGTCAATATGCTAGTAGTAAATTGTAATTAATTTTATTAAATTTTAGGCAATAGCAACTTTATAAAATTTAACCCAATTGCCTGACCGCCTCGTCCAGCATCCCCGGCAGACCTCCCTTCTCCTCCGGGATAAACCCGAAAACTTCCTGCCAGATCTCGTTATTTTCCATGCAAAGATATATACAGGTTCTCGGATCAGTATATTGCAGCAACTGCTGATAAAGGTGCTGATACATCTCAACCCGTAATGTCCGGAAGTATCTGGCTTTACCGTCAAGGCCCTCGATGAATTCTTCATGGAAAAACCGTGAATTGGGAAAGCGCTGACCGGCAATCTTTTTTAACAGGGGAAGATAGCGCAGACATCCCATGCTGATCCAGGCGATGTTCTCCTTCGGAACAGCTGCAAAAAGCCTGCCAATTGTTTCTGAATAGCCCTGCTGCCAACCTGCATGGTAGATTATCGGATCAAAGTGAAAGGCAAGTTTATAGTCCCACGACGCACACTTTGCTGCAGCAGCCAGCCGCTGCTCCAGCGAGGCTGTCCTGATCTCTTCTTGCGCGACTATGCCAGGGCTGTTCAATGACCAGGCGACAATGGTCCTGCCTCCGTGATCAAGGCCCGCAAGATTTTCAATAACAGCGGTCTTGGTTTTTAATTCCAGCACAGCTGATTTCTTGTCCCGCATGAATTCAACGAGGATTCTGCTCAACCCTGTCAAACGGTCCAGGGCAAGACTGTCGGTAAATTCTCCAGTGCCGATGCGCCAGAAATGTTGGGGGTCGTGAGCAAATGTTTCGGTTAATTCAGTCAGCAAATCCTCGATATTTACAAAAAATGACAGATACGGATTGTTGAGATATGCCTGCAGAATGCAGTAGACACAGTCCATGGGGCAGTTCATGCCGATATTCAAAACCTGGTAATCGCAACAAACGTATTCCCTGGTACCTGGGCACGGCTTGAAAAACTTTCCACGGTTTTGAGCAAGTAAAAGGCGGCGTTTGCCTTCGGTTAAACTCTTGGGGTAGAAGCCAAGATCAGGTAGGCTGAATTTGCCAGCTGAGACAACCTCAACCGGAATATTTCCGGCCCTGGCAATAATCTCCCTGGTCACAGGATGGTCAGTACAATCAGGCTCTACATGAATCATGGATATGTAGCTGGCCGGATCAACCAATCTCTCCTGTTTGCTGAATATCATCGGCTTTGCAGACTCCCGGCAGTTTCAGGCAAATTAAGGTAATACCTGCCCTCATCGACCCTGCCATGCTTGATACACCCTGTGCCATATATCGTGCATTTACGCTGTAATTCTGCTATGGCAGCCTCTTTTTGCGCCGCATTCAAACGACCAGATACCAGAATTTTCATAATTGCCTGTATGCGAAACTTATCCATTCCCTGCCTGTACAGTGAAGAAAGCTGGTCATTTCTACCGCCATCCTTAAGGGTCAAAGGCTGGTCAACCAACAGGAAGTCCTGCTCCGCACTGACACGCAGCCAGAGTTCATAGTCCTCACAGCAGGGAAACTCTTCATCAAAGAGTCCGAAGCGCTCAAATATCTTCCTATACATCAAAACCGTAGACATGCCCACTGCGCAAAGCTCGAGGCTCTGGCTGAAAATGTCCCCACTGTTTTTTCTGTGCCTTGTTTTCTGGTTCAGTATACTTCCGTAGCGGTACCATATTTCCTGGGTGTGAGAAATCAGATATGCCGGCTTTTCCTGCAGCGCCCTGACCTGCACCTCCAGCTTATTTTCAACAAACCAGTCGTCAGAATCAAGAAATGCCAGGAGCTCGTAACGTGCTGCCTGCACTCCTCTGTTCCTGGCAGCAGCAGGTCCTTTATTTTCCTGCCTTATGAAAACAATATCGGAGTTATAGTTTTCAACGAGGTTCGCCGTATTATCCTTTGAGCCGTCGTCAACGACTATGAGTTCAAAATATGGGTAGGTCTGGGACAACACTGAATCTATCGCTTTTTGCAGACAATATGCCCTGTTATATGTGGGAATGATGATACTTACAAATTTTTCCATTTTTAATTTTTCGGTTTTTTTGTATAACCTCTTGATCTGCAAAACTTGAAAAAAATGAAAGCTTTGACATTTTGTATCTGAATCTGGTTATGTGAAGACTTGGACTATATCACACCTATTTATCGAAACATTTATGCATTCAAACACCTAAGCAAATGAATTTTAAAATTATAATAAACATATATAAGAATCCATGTATAATTATCTTCTCATTAATGCAACCCCTTATGAAATCCGTATCGCCCTAGTTGAGCATGGCAACCTGGTAGAGTTTTACCAGGAAAGACCCGTGGAAAAAGGCCTGGTAGGCAATATCTACCAGGGCCGAGTGGTCCGTGTTTTGCCGGGGATGCAGGCTGCTTTTGTTGACCTTGGGCTTGAGCGCACCGGTTTTCTTTATGTTGATGATGTCAGAACCGACAATAAGCATTTTGAAGACCGCATGATAAAAAATGACTGTCAAAGCTGTTGTGAGGACGCCCCTGATGTTGTGCATGAAGGGTTTGCCCCGCAGGTTAACATTGAAGACCTGCTGACCGAGGGCCAGGCGGTCATGGTGCAGATTTGCAAGGAACCGCTTGGCACCAAGGGTGCACGGCTCACGTGTAATATTACCCTGCCCTGCCGTAATCTTG
>PKTW01000105.1 GCA_002868955.1 Desulfobulbaceae bacterium | reverse complement strand
TCTCGAGTTTAAATTGATAGCAGTCATCGACAGTTGCTAATGCCCCCCATATGAAATGAAATACCCCGATAAAACAGGGGGCAAGGGATAAGTCTTTTCTACTTGACACTGTCAGACATATCAGCAGCAAGATTAACTTTACAAGATTATAAAATACCTACTACTTTTCTTAATTGTCTAACTGTAAAACTCCAATAATCAGTTTTCAATATTATTCATTACCATTTCCTTTAGACCAAAAACTTTGCGGAGATCTTCCAGGATAATATAAAGGGTTGGAATAAGAAGCAGGGTAATACCGGTGGCAAACATAATACCAAAACCAAGACTTATGGCCATGGGGATCAAAAACTGTGCCTGAACGCTTGTTTCCAGAATCATTGGCATCAATCCAAAAAAGGTAGTCAGCGAGGTCAGCAGGATCGGCCGAAAACGGCGTATACCTCCATCAATAACCGCCTGAAACAAATCCTGGCCCTGGCGTCTGTTTCTGTTCACCTGATCAATCAACAGCAATGAATCGTTTATCACCACGCCCGACAAGGCCACGATACCGAAGATACTCAGCATACTAAGACTGAAACCCATGATAAGGTGCCCCCAAACAGCGCCGACCATGCCAAAAGGAATGGCGGCCATGATGAGAAAGGGCTGGCTGTAGCTTCTGAAGGGAATCGCCAGCAAGGCATACATGGCAAACAACGCCAACATGAAACCTTTTCCCATGCTGGTCATGGAGTCTCGCCGTTCTTTTTCCTCACCTTCCAGGTCATAGGTGAGTCCCGGGTAATCGGCTGCCAGATCAGCCAAAATGGTTTTTTGCAGGTCAGCCAGGATTTCCTGAGCATTGGCCTTGTTGCTGTCCACCGTGGCTGTCACATTGGTGACCCGCTTGCGGTCAGCCCTATTGATCACGCTATACCCTCTTCCTTCGATGATTACAGCAGCTTGCTGCAGGGGGATCTCTCCGCCGTCCGGCGTCCGGATACGCATGGTTTCAAAATCCCAGAGATTCTTGCGGTCGCCCTCCGGATAACGAACCATCACCTTAACCTCATTTCTGCCTCTTTGCAGACGCAGGGCTTCAGCACCATAAAATGCTGCTCGTATCTGGCGCCCCAGATCTTCTTCAGTTATGCCGAGGGTCCGGGCCGCCGGCTTCAGTTTTATCTTAAGTTCCTTTTTGCCTTCGGGATAGGTGTCTTTTATGTCGCTTACACCTGGATACTGGGCCAGAAACTCTTTAAGCCGTTTGGCACTCTGCAACAGCATTGAAAAATCGTCATGGGCCAGCCGCACATCCACATTGGCACCCATATGCAACAGGTTGGAAGAAAAAGAAAGAGAATCAATCCCGGTGACCTCGCCAACCTCCTGCCGCCAGCGTTTGGCAATTTCCGTGGCTGGATATTGCCGTTCTTCGCTGGGAGTCAAAAGTAGGGAGACATTGGAAAGGTGGGCGCCGGAACTGGCACCGCCGCCAGCCGGTCCGCCCTGGGCAATTGTACCGCCTACGACTGAATAAAGCTGCCGCAAGCTGGATTCTTTAACCTTCCTTTCGCGATCATAATCTTCGACAACACTTATGGCTTTTTCAACTAAAAAATCATGTACTTCTGCTGTCTGTTCAATAGGAGTACCGCGCGGCATCTGCAACTCCACCTTAATCAGGTCGCCTTCCACTTCGGGCATGAAACTGAATTTGACAATACCGCCTTTGGTGATCCCGATGGTAAGCATAAGAACTCCAATGGCAACGGCTATGGAGGCATAGCGATACTCAAGGTTGAGCAACAGAAACCGTTGGTAGGGCCCTTTGATAAAACGATCTAGTCCTCCCACTGTATATTTTCTTATCCTGTCAGCCGGTGAAAGGCTGGTCTTTTTCTCTAATTTTCTGCCGCCAAGGCTGAGATGCGCCGGCAGAACATAGAGGGACTCAACCAGGGAGACCAGAAGGATGGAAATCACCACCAATGGAATAACCCTTATGAATTTCCCCATAACACCTTCAACAAAGACAAGCGGCATGAAGGCAGCGACAGAAGTCAGAATAGAGAAAGTCACCGGCACTGCAACCTCGCGGGCGCCGTCAACCGCCGCTTGAACATATGGCTTACCCCGCTGCCGGTGCTCAAAGATATTCTCACCAACCACGATGGCGTCATCCACCACTATACCTAAGGCCATGATAAAGGCGAACAGGGAGATCATATTGATGGAAACATCTAGACTCGGCATGAACAGCAAAGCACCCAAAAAAGAAATTGGAATGCCGAGCATCACCCACAGGGCCAGGCGTATTTGCAGAAACATGCTGAGCATAATAAGAACCATGATGAGCCCGAGAACGGCATTTTTCAAAAGCAGTTTCAGGCGGCTGTCAAAAAGTTCAGAGGTGTCATTCCAGACATCCACCTGGATTGATTCCGGTAGATTCTCCCGTTTGGACAGCATATATTCGTAAACCACATCTGAAATAACAGTCGGCTTCTCATTGCCTACCCTAAATACCGAGACCATAGCAGCTGGCAAGCCATTAAACATGGCATATTGGTCGGTTTCCTCAAATCCGTCCCGCACAAACGCGATGTCCCTTAATTTTACTTCGCTGCCGTCAGGATTGACCAGAATAACAAGATCGCTGTATTCATAGCCCTGGTAACGGCGCTCCTTGGTGCGGAGCAGAATCTCGCCTCCTGACGCCTTCACCGAGCCTCCCGGCATATCCAAAGAGGCCTGGCGGATGCGTTGGGCAACCTGATTCAAGGTCAGATTATAACGTCTCAGATTCTGTTCTTTGATTTCGATGGATATCTCATAAGGACGGACACCGTTCAGTTCAGCCTGGGTGATCTCATCCATGGCAAGGAGTTCATCACGCATGGCCTCAGCCTGCTCGCGTAACGTGCGTTCTGGTACGTTGCCGTATACAACAAGTGATGCCACTTCCTGACGATTTAATAACTTGCTGATCACCGGCTTTTCCGCATCTTCAGGAAAGGTGATTATCCGGTCAACTTCGCTCTTAATATCCTGCAGGACAAGGTCGACATCCTCTCCGTCTCTGATCACCGCTGTGACAGTTCCGACACCTTCGGCAGCCACCGAGGATATCTTCTTGATACCGTCCAGTCCACTGACTTTTTCTTCGACCTGCAGAATGATGCCCTCTTCAACCTCGTCCGGACCGGCACCCGGGTAGGCCACGGAAATCTGCACCATGTCCAGGGCTATCTCGGGAAACACTTCCTGCTTGATGGAAAAACCCAGAACCAGGCCTCCAATTATGAAAACCATCATCAGCAGGTTGGCGGCCACATGGTTATGAGCCATCCATTTGATAGATTGTTTCACCTGGACTCTCCTTCATTTGCAGAACGAAGCTTCATGCCGTCCGCACCGCCTGGTAATGATGTCAGAATAACCAGGTCGCCATCCTCAAGGCTGCCACCTACTAATACAGTATCTTTTTGTAAACGAATTATCTCAACTGGAACTATCCTTAATTTCTGATCGCTGTCCATGATCCATACCGTGGAATTTTCTCGCAACGCGGCCCTGGGTATCTCCACCATATCTGCCAATGTTTCACCCTGGAAAACAACCTCGACAAACATACCCAACTCAAGATTTAACTTTTGCGTATACCCTTCAGTTCGCAACCTGTATGGGTCGTCAACCCTGACAACTAACCGGGCCATGCGGCTTTTCATATCCACCTCACCAAGCGACCGAACCAATTGCCCCTGCCATTGATACAGGTTGGTGCCAACTTCAAGGCGGACAGTGGCATCGGAGCCCTTTTCAGAATTTCCCTGTCTGGGAATACTTAACCACCTCAGATCATCAAGCTGCAGGGGAACTACAATCTCTGCTCCATCAACACTTGCGACCATTGCCACATTATTACCTGCTCTCACATACTTCCCTACTCCAACCTCCTCTGAACGAACAATACAATTAAAGGGTGCTGTAATCCTCGTACGCTGCAAATCAAGCTCCGCCTGTTTGAGACTGGCAGCAACAGCATTACGGTTGGCCTTAGCATCCTCGTACTGGGGCCCATATACAATAAGCGGGTTTGGCTCCTCCTGGTCTTTCAGTTTCAAGCGCTCCCATTCCTGCCGTGCTACAGCTGCCTTGCTCTCGATAATGATGATCTCATTCTCCGCCCGTATCAGAGATGCCTTGGCCCGCTCCACGGCGAGTTCATAGTCAATCGACTCCACTGCAAAAAGCAGTTCACCTTTCCGGAAAAAAGCTCCTGCAGCGAATCCCGGAGCCACCTTATTTATCAATCCGTTTACCTGCAGGGTGATGGTCACTTCCTGTTCAGGCTGAACCGTTCCGGTACCAAAAATTTTTATCTGCCTTTCCTGGCTTTCAGCCTTGACCACCTTCACGAGGGCTCCCGGGTTCTCCCTCGTCTGCTTTAGAGGAACCGGCCGATTGAGTATTAAGAATCGCATGGCTATAAGACCAACCGCCAAAATCACTATTGGCAGAATTATTTTAATTGCTTTCTGTTTGGCCCCCATAGGATTTTCCTTTTTTAGACCGCGGCCGATTAGGCCTTGGATATTATTTTTAATAAAACGTGTACCATTTCTATTCTAATTCTACGGCAAACTCTTCCACCTCATTCTGTGGAACAAATTTCTCCATCCAATCACCGCCAAGTGCCCTTACCAGGCTAATCCTGTCGGAAACGAGCTGGCGATGGGCGGAGAGAACCTGAATCTGCACATCAAAATACTGACGTTCAGCAATCAATACCGGCAGGTAGTCGTTTATGCCGTAAGAATATCCATCACGTGCTACCCGTACATTAGCATTTGATACTGAATCCTGTTCTTTCAAAAGACTCAAGCGCTCTTCCGTCGTCCGATTGTCAGATAGCCCGTCTTCCACCTCCTGGAAAGCTTTGAGAACCGTCTGCCGATAATTGGCAACAACCTCACGGAGAGCGGCACGGTTGCGCTCCTCTTCTGCCTTGCGGCGTCCACCGTCATACATTGGTTGACCTGCGCTTGCCAGAAGATTCCAGAAAGTGCCGCTGGTCATTGAGCCGAAATCAAGCCAGGACACACCATATGCTCCGGTTAGGCTTAAAGCCGGGAACCTGTCAGCTATTGCTGCTGCAAGCCTTGCATCCTGAGCCTTCACCTGCATAAATGCTGCTTCAATGTCAGGCCTTTTTTGCAGCAGGTCAGCCGGCAGCCCGGCACTGAATATTGTCCCGACATCCGGGAGTGTTGTTATGTTTCCGGCAATACTATCTTCAGGCAAACGGCCGAGCAGAAATGCTATTGCATGTTCAGTCCTGGCAAGGGTTCTTTCAAATATCGGCCGCCGCTGCCTGGCAACTGCCAGTTCCTGCCTAGCCTGATAAATCTCCAAGGCGCCTGACTGGCCAAGTTGATAACGAAACTCAATGCGTTCCACCGTATCTTTATAGGAAGCAATGATTGCATCCAAGAGTTGCAACTGGGCTCGCTGCTCTACTGCAATAAAATAAAGATCCGCCAACTGTGCAGACAGACTGATGTATATTGTTTTGATGTTTTCCCTGGTAGAAAGGGTGTCAAACCAGGCCGCCTTACTTTGATTCTTGAGCTTCTGCCAAAGGTCCACTTCATAGCCGGCGTTGACGGAAAGACGGTAAGTGTTTCCTGTCGTGCTCCCTATAGCTGTAAATTGTTTATCACGGCTCGCCGTACCGCCGAGATTAAGAAATGGTTTACGCTGGGAATCAACCGTCAGGTAAACTGCTTCAAATTGGTCGAGGCGAGCATATGCCTGCTCCAGATCAAGATTATTGATCAGTACTTCATCCATTAAATTGTTGAGTACCTTATCCTCGAACTGTTCCCACCATCTGCCGCCAATCTGTTTTACAACGCTTTCCTTTTTTTCTTCAAGGAACGCTTCGGGGACGGGCCCAGGTTCAATGGATATTGGTTCGTGTACGCTGCATCCGACAAGTGCGGCCAGCAACGCCACCATAATGACCGTGCATGTTATCTTATTCATAAGGCGCTTCCAAGCCGGTTGCGGTAAACATGATAAATTGTTCCACAAGAGTGGACGAATCAACTTTGAGATTTAATCCATCCGGGATCAACTGGCACATTTGACTCATATTCATTGAATGAGCCATTGCACCAAGCATGAAATTGAGACGCAGATAAACAATATTCTTAGGTAGTGAAGGCAAAGCATCACAAAGAAGTTCAAAAAGAAGCTGAAATACCGACTCCACCATATTTAAAAATAATTTTCGCACCGTATCTCTCGGATCTGAAAAGGCTCTACCAATCAGAGAAATAAAATCCTGCGCCCCTTTTCCCGATTTTCTAAACTCAAAAGTTGGTTCAAAAAATGCAAACAGAATTTCTCTAACATCCGGGGAACAATCATCAGCACCTGCGTTATCTTTGATATTCAGAAGCCTTTCAAGCCGTATTTTGTTCAAGGGCAGTATTCGGCGTTCGATAACAGCTTTTATCAATTCTTCCTTGGAACCGAAATGATAATTTACAGCCGCCAGATTCACCCCTGCCTCTCGCGTAAGCATGCGCAGGGAAGTTGCATAAAAACCCTGCCGAGCAAAAAGCTTTTCAGCCGCATCTAAAATGCATTTCTTGGTTTTATTATTGGCCATATTTCCCTCTTCTTTTCTTCAGTAAACAGCAATTATTCAAACGTACGATTTAAACATCTGTTTTAATTTTGTCAATATTTATTCTTGGGGCTCGACTAGGCATGAAGACCTAAATGTGTTTTTATCTCAGTCATTTTTTATAGCGAGATAATCAGCCTGAGTATTTTCCCCAGGTTTTCAGAAAAAGATTTGGAGAACTACATTCAGACACATTGTAAAAGGAGAAAGATATAGGATAGGTATTGCCTGTAAGTGGGAGTTTTTCAGATATAGCTAGGGTCAAATATTGAAAGATATTTTGCTGAATGTGCAAGTATAGAACTACACATATCTTGCCAACATCTTAAGATGTGCACTGGCAATAGCAACTTCTTTGGATGGTGCTGCTAGTATTGATTGATAGAAGCAGATATTTTGAATTTTGACACAAAAAATGGCGGAGGCGATACCCTGCCTTAATCAGAAACTTTAACTTCATCATTGTCCAGCAACAGTTTGACATCAACAGAGCTTGGCATCATATCGGCTGCTATAACCTTGTCCACTGAGAATGTAAATACCAATATAGCTACCATAAAGCTCAAAATTACAGTAAAGAAGAAATTATTAATGTGACGAGCAAAAAATAGAAAACTATGGGGAATATCATGGGAATTATTTCTGATGAATATCTAAAAAACCGGATTGAGGAAATCTCTGAAGAGTTTTTAGAAATGAAAAAATTATTAGAGCCCGAGCCCCTTTTTGATAAGAGAAAATTAAAAAGGCTAATCACTTCTATTGATAGATTACAGATCACTTTGGATCATTTACCCCCCCTTGAGTCATCATGGTTGGGCAAACGTGAGATTGTTGAAGATGAAAGAAACAATCCTGTAAAGTGGTTGTCTGAAGATTATTTAGAAGATTTAAGAATTCTTGAGAATTGTCTTAATAATGTTAAATCTAGGGCAGATAGAGCATTAGAATTTTTCACAGGCAGTAAAGGTGGAAGGCCCAAGGACCTGGCCTTAGAGTACTTCATAAAAAGAATGGCTTTGCTCTGGGAGGGGACCAAAGGCAAAAAACCTAGCAAGATATACCCAACAGATAGCGGGAGCAAAAACGACTTTTTAGATTGGGTTTATGAAAGGCTTGAAAACTTAGGCCACCCTCATTTAAGCAAAGAATCTTTGGCTAAATATATCCAAAGAACTCTCCCCCAATAATTTTCCAATTGTATTAAGGGGCCATTAACAACCTTCAATGAATAGCAGGCATCACAAGCAGTAACTGTGGGAACTGTTAATAATTTTTGATACTACCCAAAACTTTCAAGCCTACTTGAGCATCTTTTTTTACAACCACAATCTCACCTGAAGAAGGATAAATTTCTGTCAAAGCCGTAATGTTTACCTGATGCGTCACCAGAACTAACGGCATGTCTATTTCTTGCTGAGACAGCCAAACCTTCAGCGATTCAGTTCTGATATTTTTTTGTTCAAAATTTTGAAAAAAAGAATTTAAAGCGGATAAAGTAACTACAGGTCCAATATCAAGTAACTCGGCAGTGTCTTGGCACCTATACCATTCGCTTGAAAAAACACGAGCTTTGTTAATACCGTGAGCACGAAAAAGTTCTCCAATACGTTTTGCTTGTGTTCTACCTTCCTCAGAAAGGTTGCGTTGTGTTTCGCGACGGCCCAAAGTAAACTCCGGAGGATCACCTGTTCCAGGTGCAAGAGCATGTCTCAGTAAAGCAAAATGGTTTTTTGAACGAAGAGCATCCCACAACCATTCTTCAGTAGTATCTGCTTTGGCTGCAGTGAAACCTTGGACAAAGAATACACAAGCTGAAAATAATAAAACAACAACCGGGTTTTTGATCATTTTACTCACATAACAATTTATTAGACGTCTTTTTTACAATATTTTTAAACCGTTTGGGGATAAAGCTGCATTCAATACTTCTTGCCAAAATGTTTACTCAGGAATGAAAAATTACCAGTTAAGATATGCACTGGCAATAGTAAGTTCTTTGAAGGGTGCTGCTACTCAATGTTGATAGAGCATGTGGACTTACACATAATTAACTGTGTATTGTCGGTGTCTCTCTTCAACTTTTTGCAGAAATTATTAAAAAGTGTCCCAAATACTGTCCTTGCGAATTTCATACATCAAAGATTTAACAGTTTCAGAAACAACACTGGATACTAATTTCTCAGTTGGCCAAACATAGGCCCTAGATTCGCTTTTTGCTTTATAGACTTTATTCGTTGTTTTATCTGTCTTTTGGTTTGATACAGTCAAATTGAGTTCGATCTCACCAATTATATCCCAGTAGAGAGTTGTTGTATTAGTCCAGATCCAAAACTTCAAAAGATCACCAGTTACAGTTATGTCGAATTTATCATCAAAAAGACTGTTACCAGATGCCAATAACTCATTCTGTAAAGCTTCTCTAAGATAAACTGAAACATCTCTATTAGTATATATGTCGCCCATCGAGACATTAAATGCAGCTTTTCTCTCACCTATCCTGTTTATTTCCAATCTCGTGTCGTAAAAAGGTCCTAAATGTATATTTTTTACAACTTTGACTTTTGGAGCTTCTGTCTCTTTTTCAAGCCAAGGATCAAGCTGAATGAAAAAGCCTTCACCACTGCCTGAATATTTTCTTTCAAGGTCGATAGCAACATCCTTTGCCACATAATCAAATATATATTTCCAAGCACCAACGGAATACAAACCACCAGCAGCTATAGTTTGTTTGTGTTCCATATATGTCACTATTTCATTTTTTTCTAAATCAATTACATCCGTATGGACATTTAGAATAGTAGAACCATAAGTTGGGAGAAGCCAACGCTTGAAAGCATTCCCCATGTCATATTCAATAATACGCATAGAAATGCCGTAATATTTTTTACTAGGTGAACCATCCCATAGTAAATCCTTATCACTTAGAGCTTTATTTAAAGATTTGCGAAGTATCTCTTTTACATCTACTTCATATTCTTTTGCCTCAGAAATCTCAATTTTCTCAATTTTGTATTTATAACTTTCCTCTAATGCCATTGTTCTGCCAGGACCAGTACCGGAAGTTTGAGCGGCACAGCCTGTAAAAATTAGGCTTATAAAGATCATAAAATAGGATAGGAGCCTGGAGTGTTTAATTAGTTTTGGCATGTTCTCCTCCACATATGATTTTTCAGATGCAAAATGATAGCACAAGATATAATTATAATGGCTCAGTGCAGAACTAATCAAGCCCCCCAGCTGTTGAGGCCAGATTTTATGAAAAAATTTCTATTGCGGCCATAAAGGTTGATTCAACTATTTAATTTCTTTAGAATCTTTTCACTTGCGGCAGCTAAAGCTGAAACTGTAAAATTTAGAATTTTTACCTATGTGACAAGGATGGAATCAATGCCGATCGGCTTTGTTGATGCCCCTACAAATATTTTGATGTGCACAACAAAACAGGCTGGAGAATTACTTGTTTTTACCTGTATTGTTAATTTTGTGTTTTCGCTTCCTGTGTATGCAAATGATGATATCGAACTTGCTGGAGATATAATACGGGTAATACTTCCTTTGACTGCAGCGGGAATGACAATTTTTCAAAATTTTGTAAAAAGAAAAAGTTTAACCGTAGTATACTCATTGTATGGCATCTCACTTAAGTTTCGTGAACATACTGGCCCGAGGAGGTTTTCTCCTCCAGTTGTTTTTTGTTCTCTCATCTTCCTGTTTGGCTGAAGAGCTGGAACCCAGGCAATGGGCCCATATTCCGATTGATACCAATTTTATTGGCGCCGGGTATGGTTACACCCAGGCTGACATTGACTTTGATTCTGTCTTCAAGATCGAAAACGGGCAGATGGAGATGCATACCTGGGTCGCAAGATATATACGGTCCTTCGCACTGTTCGAGAAAACGGCACGTATCGACTTACTGCAAACTTACCAGGAGGGACGCTGGACCGGTATGCTTGATGGGGTTCCTGCGACGGTCAGGCGGAGCGGATGGTCCGACACCAATCTGCGATTCGCAATCAACCTGTACGGTTCGCCGCCGCTGCAAGGCAAAGAATATGCTGCCTATCGAGCAGCGACAGCGGTTGAGACCATCGTTGGTGCAGGTCTGTCAGTCCAGTTACCGACCGGTGACTACATGGACGATAAGCTGATCAATCTCGGGACCAATCGCTTTACCTTTCGACCCCAGTTAGGCGCCGTGCACAGCTGGGGGAACTGGTCTCTGGAAGCAACAGGGCTCGTTGCGTTATACACTGATAATAATGAGTTTTATAATGGTAAAAAACTCGAGCAGGATCCACTCTACATAATTCACAGCCATCTCATTTATACCTTCCGCCCGGGAGTCTGGGCAGGTGCGAGTGGAGGCTATAACTATGGTGGGAGATCAACCGTGAATGGGATACGCAAGGATGATCTCAAGCAAGACCTGGCCTGGGCATTCAGCTTCGGTTTCCCAGTCAGTCGGCACCTGGGTGCCAAAATGTCTTACGTTGGTATCCGCACCCAGGAATCAACGGGCAGTGATTCTGACACGTACATTGTCGGACTCTCAGCATTCTGGTGATCATTTGATCTATTTTAGTATCTCCCCAAGCGCCACCGGCAGATATCCGATACGTTACCATTTTCAGTACACTCCGTAACCCAACTT
>PKTW01000120.1 GCA_002868955.1 Desulfobulbaceae bacterium | reverse complement strand
CTAGTGCGCTGGATCCTAAATCCAGTGCGTCTACCAGTTCCGCCACTCTCGCTTTAACATTAAATTATTAACCAATTTAGTATTCTCAGTCAAGGTTGACACAGTTTTAAAATGAAGCCCCATACTGTAGCATACTGCAGACCAAATCGTCCTCGCCAGGTATAAATTGGGCCTGCCGCTTAACCCGCTTTTGTGTTTTAAAAAGAAGTGAACTATTCATTATTCAAAGTTATCGATTGCCTGGTACGCTTCAGTTTGCTTCGCATCTGTTTGGCTTCTATTCTTTTTTTTATTGACCCGATACTTGGTTTTGTTCTGTGGCGTGTTTTTATTCTCTGGGCTGATTTTGCAACAAGTTCAGCAAGACGACTTAGAGCATCTTTGCGGTTCTGATCCTGTGACCTGAAACGGTTAGCATTGATTATGAGGATGCCCCGAGCATTAATGCGGTTTTTTGCTATTTGCCGCAACCGGAGCCGGACGTTTTCGGGCAAGGAAGCAGAATGTTGCACATCAAATCGCAGCTGCACTGCCGTGGCAGCCTTATTGACATGTTGTCCGCCAGGGCCTGGAGAACGAATAAACTTGAAATGAATTTCACTTTCATCAAGCTCAATAGCATCTGTTATGCGTACCATCACATTTCACAAACCAGCTGTTACTAATGGTTTGAACTAGGTTAGTCCGTATTTTTCCTTTAATTTTTGCTGTACATGCTCCGGGACGAGACCGCTCACATCCCCACCGTGCTGGGCGGCATCCTTGATAATGCTGGAACTTATAAATATCCAGCGAAAGCCTGTCATGAGGAATACGGTTTCAACATGCCGCTCCAGCCTTCTGTTCATTAGGGCGAGCTGAAACTCGTACTCAAAGTCGGAAACAGCCCGTAAGCCTCTGACAATGGATTTTGCTCCTTTATTAAAAGCATATTCCACCAGAAGACCAGACACTGCCTCAATTTCTATCTTCTTGTTGGTCCCCATGAAGCAGTCCTGAATCATCTGCAACCGCTCCTCCAGGGTAAAAAGCGGAGTTTTGCTCGGGTGTCTTGCCACGGCAACAATAACTCGATCAAACAATTCAAGGGCCCTATTGATAATATCCAGATGACCCATGGTTATTGGATCAAAAGTTCCCGGATAAACAACTATTCTTTCATTGTTCCCGCTCATGGAGCTTCTCTCCTTCTAGATGGATTTCTGCAATAATTTACTTTGTCGATAGAACCAGAAACCGGTTTCACCGTAGCGCCTTTGGTCGGCAAGGGTAAGTCCTGCAACCTGTACCGGCAGTTCCATGAAAGCATCCTCTTCAACAACAACTAATGCTCCCGGAAAAAGAAGCTCAGACTCTGCCAGCTTTAGCAGCATATCAACAGACAACCCTTTCCGGTAAGGTGGATCAACAAATACAATGGAAAAAGTTGTCCCGGGTATTTTTTTTACTAAATAAGAAAGGCCTTTCGATAGATCCCATTTATAAACGAGAGTTCTATCAGAAAAGCCGCATAATTCAATATTCTTGTTTATTAACTGGACAGCCTGCTGACTTTTGTCAACAAAAACAGCCTGCTCGGCAGAGCGGCTCAACGCTTCCAGGCCAAGTGCACCGGTCCCGGCATAGAGGTCAAGAACAGTAGCATTTTCAACCTCACTGCCAATGATATTGAAAAGGGCCTCTCGGGCCCTGTCTGCAGTGGGACGAATGAGTTGGCCGGAATATTTTGCAGTACTTTTTGAAAGTGCCTGCAAGCGCCGCCCTCTTGCCCTGCCCCCAATTATCCGCAATTACAAATAATCCCTTGCAACTATTTCAGCTATCTGCACTGTATTTAATGCAGCTCCCTTCAAAATGTTGTCGGCGACAACCCAGAGATTTATTCCGTTTTCTATGGATTCATCCTCGCGTATCCTGCCTACAAGCGTTTCAAACTTACCGGCACAATCCAAAGCCAGAGGATAGATGTTGAGACCAGGATCATCAACAAGCTTTACTCCAGGAGCAATTGCAAGAAGTTCTTTAACTGCGGCAGCAGATATCTTTTTGTCCGTCTCAATATTTATGGACTCTGAATGGCCATAAAATACAGGAACCCTTACCGTAGTTGCAGTAACCCCTATGGATGGGTCCTCAAATATCTTGCGGGTCTCATTCACCATTTTCATCTCTTCCTTGGTATAGCCGTTCGCCAGGAAAGAATCAATATGGGGCAGACAATTAAAGGCAATCTGATGAGGATAGACTTTGTTCTGTACCGGCTCACCGGCCGTATACGCCCTCACCTGCGCCTCAAGTTCTGCAATTGCCTTTGCACCGGTACCGGAAACCGCCTGGTAAGTTGAGACAACTATACGTTTAATCCTGGCCTTGTCATGAATCGGTTTTAATGCCACAAGCATCTGGATGGTAGAGCAGTTTGGATTGGCAATTATTCCCCTGTTTGTATACATGGCAATGGCATGCGGATTTACCTCAGGAACCACAAGGGGAATGTCAACATCCATGCGAAAGGCACTTGAATTGTCAATCACTACAGCACCCGCCGCTGCTGCTGCCGGGGCAAATTCAAGGGAGCGGGCTGCGCCGGCAGAAAAGAGGGCAATATCAATGGCGTTGAACGCATCTTTTGACAGCAGGCCTACCGTTATCTCTTTATCCTTGAATTTCAACTTCTTGCCCTCGGAACGTTCCGAGGCCAAGAGGCGCAATTCATTGACAGGGAAATTGACCCGTTCCAAGACTTCAAGCATGGCACCACCAACAGCACCAGTGGCACCCGCAACTGCTACATTATATTTTCTGTTCTGATCACCCATGTTCAAACCCTGAATTTACAATTCTTCACTCTTTATTCTTCATTCTTTTGTCAATCATCAGCTGTCAATCGTCGTCTCGTACCGTATGACGACAATTTTGTATGCTAATAATTTTGAATTTTCAATCTGATTAAACCGCTGCCGCAATCATATCCCCTACTTCCCTGGTGCCAAATCCCATCTTGCCTGCAGATAAACTATCCAGTTTCTCAGCAACTACCCAGCGGATAGCATTTTCAATAGCCAGAGCAGCTTCACTTTCACCGAGGTGGTCCAGCATCATCTGGGCCGCTCCGATTGCAGCCAGGGGGTTTATGATATTCTTTCCGGTATATTTCGGAGCAGAGCCGCCAATGGGCTCAAACATGCTGACACCCTCAGGATTAATATTGCCGCCGGCCGCAATACCCATGCCACCTTGGATCATGGCGCCAAGGTCAGTAATAATATCACCGAACATATTATCAGTTACAATAACATCGAACCACTCAGGATTTTTTACCATCCACATGCAGGTTGCATCAACATGGGCATAATCTGTTTTAATGTCAGGATACTCCTTGGCTACCTCATAAAATGCCCGCTCCCAAAGATCAAAAGCAAAGGTAAGCACATTTGTCTTGCCGCACAGAGTCACCTGTTTCCTCTTGTTGCGTTTACGGGCATATTCAAAGGCAAAACGAATACAGCGTTCAACACCTTTCCTTGTATTGATTGATTCCTGTACCGCCACTTCATCGGGTGTTCCTTTTTTCAAAACCCCACCGGCACCGACATACAGCCCTTCCGTGTTTTCACGCACCACGACAAAGTCAATATCCTCCGGGCCTTTATTCTTAATGGGTGTATCCACGTTGGGATACAATATAACCGGGCGCAGATTGATATACTGGTCAAGGGCGAATCTAAGATTTAAGAGAATGCCCTTTTCCAGGATGCCTGGTTTCACATCAGGATGACCGATGGCTCCCAGAAAAATGGCATCATGTTTCGTTAATTCCTCCACAGCATTGTCCGGCAGAACTTCGCCGGTGCGGATATAGCGCTCTCCGCCATAATCAAAATCTGTCAGCTCCAGGCTGAAATTAAATTTGTCTGCCGCTGCCTTGAGCACTTTCACGCCTTCAGCGGCAACCTCCGGTCCGGTCCCGTCACCTCCCATAACTGCAATCTTGTAAGTTTTACCCATTATCCTTTTTGTCCTGTTAATTATAATTAATGTTAAAGTCTCAACTCTCTATTTATAACTAATTCTTCTCAGCTTCTTTTTGCAGATATACCAGCCTGTTCAAACCATTCAGGTACGCTTTGCCTGCAGCAGTTATAATATCAGGATCAAGTCCGTAACCGATGACCACCCTGCCGTTATCCTCTATCCTGACGAGTACATCCCCCTGAGCATCTGTGCCGCCGGTAATGGAGCTGACCGAAAAGAAAAGCAGCTTGCTGCTTGTTCCCGTAAGTTGGGCTATGGTTCGATAGGTAGCATCAATAGGTCCGACGCCGATTGCTGCCCCTTCCTTCTCCACTCCCTCAATCTTGAGACGAACTGCGGCTGTGGGCAATTTCATGCTACCGCTCATAACTCCCAGGGAAACAAGTTCATAAACCTCCGGGATGCGAATTATTTCATCCATGATGATGGCCTCCACATCCTCGTCAAAAATTTCCTTTCTGACATCGGCCAGATTCTTGAACCTGGTAAATACCCGGCCCAGCTCTTCATTGCTCAGGGAGTATCCCATGACTTCAATCCGGTCCTTCAAGGCGTGCCGGCCGGAATGCTTTCCCAGGACCAGGTTGCCCTTTGTCAAACCAATATCTGAGGGATTCATGATCTCATATGTCGTTCTTTCCTTCAGCATACCATCCTGATGAATACCCGATTCATGGGCAAAAGCATTAGCTCCTACAATAGCCTTGTTGGGTTGTACCGGCATACCCGTGATAGTGCTGACCAGACGGCTGCTGGGATGGATGTATTCAGTAACCACATCCGTGTGAACCGTCAACTGATCAGCTCGGGTGCGGATTGTCATGACAAGTTCTTCCATGGCAGTGTTCCCTGCTCTTTCACCCAAACCGTTTATGGTGCATTCAACCTGACGTGCTCCATTGGTAATAGCAGCCAGAGAGTTAGCCACAGCCAGGCCAAGATCATTATGACAATGGACACTTAATACCGCCTTGTGAATATTGGGTATGTTTTCGACAAGATAGGCAATCTTGGCACCAAATTCATCCGGCAGGGCATATCCTGTCGTGTCTGGAAAATTCAGGGTTGTCGCTCCAGCTTTAATGACTGCTTCAAAAACCTGACAGACAAAATCCATATCACTGCGGGATGCATCTTCAGCGGAAAACTCAACATTTGAAGTATATTGGGCGGCATACTTTACTGAATCAATTGCCAGAGCAAGCACCTGGTCCTGGTCCATCTTGAGTTTGTGGCGCATATGGATCTCAGAGGTTGCCAGAAACGTATGGATTCTGGGGTTTTCTCCATTTTTCAGGGCCTCCCAGGCACGATCAATATCCTTTTTGCTGCAGCGTGCCAACCCGGCAACCTGCGCACCTTTGATATTGTCAGCAATATTCCTGACACACTCAAAATCTCCTGCAGATGCGATGGGGAAACCGGCCTCGATGACATCAACATTCAGCAGAATAAGCTGCTGGGCCAAACGGAACTTCTCCTGCATATTCATACTGGCGCCAGGAGACTGCTCTCCATCGCGTAACGTTGTGTCGAATATATATATTTTCTCGGACATGGTGTTTCCCCAACTGACAAAATGTCAAACCCTGTAACACGGAAGCTTCTGGTACATGGGTTCTTGTAAACCCAGATACATTTATAAATAAACAAGAAATGCCAGGACGAACTGTCATCCTGGCCATATCTGAACTTCAGACTTTATTTATGGTTAATGGATATTGCGATATTAAATAGTATCTTCCTGCTCTTCAATACCCTTTTCTGCCTTATGTAAAGTCCTGTAGGACGCACTGAATGGGCCGGATAGCACATAGACAAAGCCAATCACAAAAAGTGTCACAGGCGGTTCAGCTGCTACAAGAATCAGCAGCAGTACCATAGCGACTGTCACCTGGAAGGTCTTTTTTCCTTTTGCTGCTGGGTGTTTGAAGCTCATGTACCGAATGTTGCTTACCATGAGATAGGAAAGAATGTAAACAAGAAGCAAAATGGAAACATGTTTCACAGTTTCGGTTGCTCCGAGATAGCGGGAAAAAAGAACCGTAGTGGCTATCATGCCTGCAGCAGCAGGACACGGGAGCCCGACAAAATCTTTAGGTGACTTTTCCAGAGTAAGAGAGTTAAAGCGTGCAAGCCGCAGAGCGGTTGTAGCCACATAAAGAAAAGCAGCCAGCCAGCCATAACGGCCGTAGGGTTCCAAAGCCCAGAGGTATGCAAGCAGTGCCGGCGCCACGCCAAAGGATACCAGGTCACTTAACGAATCATATTCCATGCCGAATATACTGGTGGTTTTTGTCAGTCGTGCAACCCTGCCATCAAGACCATCAAAAATGCCAGCCACTATAATTGCAACGGCGGCATGAAAGAAATTTCCGTTTATGGCCGAAATAATAGCATAAAAACCACTCAAAAGACTGGCTGTAGTAAACAGGCAGGGCAGAGGATGAATCATGCGTTGCCCATGACCGGTTACCTCTTGTGTGCCTTTATCTGAATGTAAATTGTTCATGTGTTTATTCCTCATATTAGGGTAAAAATTATCAGAAAAATCTATTAATTATACCATAATAAGAATATTATATCGCTAAAATAATTAGGGAATATACCCTATTACCGTTTCACCGGCCCTGACTCGCTGGCCAGACCTAACCTCAAGCTGCATCTGTTGCGGCAAATATATATCAACTCTCGAGCCAAAACGGATAAGGCCAAAACGGCTTCCACGTTCAATCTTATCCCCTTTCTCAGCCCAACAGACAATCCTGCGCGCAACAAGACCCGCGACCTGGACAACCGCATAACGAAAATCTTTAGCGGTGGAAAGAATCACAGCACAATGTTCATTTGCCAGACCGCCCTGGTCTGTATTCGCTGCATAAAAACTACCAGAGACATATTGTATTTTTTCCACTTCTCCTGCAAAAGGCAGCCTGTTGACATGTACATCAAATATGGACATGAATATGGACACCTTATACACATGCTCATGGACAAATCTGTCATCAAATATCTTCTCAACCAGGATAACCTTCCCATCGGCCGGTGATACAACTCCATCTTCAGCATCCGGTATAATACGCGCAGGATCACGGAAAAAATAGACAATAAATCCGGTTAAAAAGAGCAATATTGCCGCAATTACTTCATACTCAAGCAGAGCAAATATCAGGGTTGCAAAAGCGGTAAATACAATAAAGGGATATCCTTCCCTTGCCATAGGTATCTGAGGCTCTTTCATAATGTTATGTCTTCTTGTTGGGGGAACAATTCTTCAGTGGTTTGCAAACGGAAACTTTCAATACTCATCACAAACACATTAAATTGTATTAACGTCTGCTCCTGAAAAAACAGCCATTCTTTGGCAGATAATACTTCCATGTTTGTGATTCAACTCAGATTACTGCCGGAGTATATTAAGTTAAGCTGTATCAAAACTTCTTGGCTCGTGCCATGGCAATGGTTCCGGTACGCACTATTTCCTGGATACCGATTGGTTTCAATATATCAATCACTGCCTTAATTTTGCTCCGCGGTCCGGTTATCTCAACTGCATAACTTTTAGGGCTGACATCAACAACCTTGCCACGGAAAATATCGATGACACGCAATACTTCCGCCCGGGTATTCGCTTCCGCCTTGACACGGATGAGTACCATTTCCCGCTCCACGTAATCTGACTCACTTATATCAACAACCTTGATAACGTCAATCAGTTTGTGCAGCTGCTTGGTGATTTGCTCGATAATAGGATCCGGCCCACGTGTAACGAGAGTCAGGCATGAAACGCCAGGATCAAGGGTTTCTGCAACACAGAGGCTTTCTATATTAAAACCGCGACCACTGAAAAGACCTGTAACTCTTGACAGAACGCCGGGCTTGTTTTGCAATAAAACTGAAATGGTATGTTTCATTTCGCTTTCCTTTTATAATTTATACTGTCTTATTCAGGAATCAGGTTCATAACATATTTAAACCAAAAGCATTTCGGTGGTGGCCTTGCCAGCAGGAACCATTGGGTATACGCCTTCCTCCCTGGCAATAACAAAGTCCATAAAAACCGTGTTATCGGTTGCCAGAGCCTCCTTGATTACAGGTACAACTTCGCTCACCTTCGTGGCCCGCAACCCTACAGCGCCATATGCCTGTGCAACTTTGACAAAGTCAGGAGCTACCTCAAGACCAGTGGCAGCATAACGCTTGTCATAAAAGAGTTCCTGCCACTGCCTGACCATTCCGAGAAAATTATTATTGAGGATCGCGACCTTCACCGGGCATTTATATTGCCTTGCAGTAGCCAGCTCCTGAATATTCATCTGCAGTGAACCATCACCGGCAATATCGATAATCGTTCTCCCGGGAGCGGCCATCTGAGCCCCTATTGCTGCGGGAAAGCCGTATCCCATAACACCCAGGCCACCGGAAGTGAGAAAATGCCTTGGCAAGTTAAAATGATAAAACTGGGCCGCCCACATCTGATTCTGCCCCACCTCGGTGGAAATTATGGCATCACCATTGGTCAGTTCGTGCAGTTTCTGGACCACGTATTGCGGCTTAATAATATCTCCTTCCTCAACATAACCCAGCGGATGTTTACGTTTCCAGTCATTGATCTCATCAATCCAGGGGGAAGTTTTTTCCTCCTGTTCCTTTTCCTTGAAATCTTCCTGGACATCGAACCACCTGTTCATGGCAATTAAGGCATGTTTACAGTCAGCAACAATGGGTATGTCAACTTTAACATTCTTGCTGATAGATGTTGGATCGATGTCAACATGAATGATCTTGGCATAAGGAGCAAAGGCAGCAATCTTGCCTGTAACCCGGTCATCAAATCTTGCCCCGATGGCAATCAACAGATCACACTGGGATACTGCCATGTTGGCATAGTATGTACCATGCATGCCAAGCATCCCCATGGACAGTTTATGGGTTCCCGGGAACCCTCCTAACCCCATGAGCGTCATGGTTACTGGCATATTCAGCTTGGTGGCAAGTTCAGTCAAATCCTCATTGCTGTTTGAGGCGATGACGCCGCCGCCGGCATAAACAACCGGCTTTTTCGCCTTCAAAATCTCTTTGCAGGCCTTGGCAATCTGGCCAGGATGCGGCTCATAGGTTGGTCTATAGGTCTGCATTTTGATGGGCGTGGGCTCTTCAAAATTGATTTTTGAGTTTACCACATCTTTAGGCAGATCAATCAAAACAGGCCCCGGACGTCCCGTCCTGGCAATATAGAAAGCCTCCCGAATAATGGACACAAGCTCATTTGCATCCTTTACCAGGTAATTGTGTTTGGTGCAGGGCCTTGTTATACCGACAATATCCACCTCCTGAAAAGCATCATTGCCGATGAGAGCTGTGGGGACCTGCCCGGTAAACACAACCAGCGGGATGGAATCCATATACGCTGAAGCAATTCCGGTAACGGTATTTGTGGCTCCAGGACCGGAGGTAACCAGAGCCACCCCTACATCCCCTTTCACGCGGCCATAAGCATCTGCAGCATGTACCGCCGCCTGTTCATGTCGTACAAGAACATGGGTAATATCGGACTTTTCCAGCTCATCATATAAATCAATTACCGCACCGCCTGGAAATCCAAAAATAACTTCAACTCCCTGCTCCTTGAGACATTTAATAATCGCTTGTGCACCTGTCACTTTCATATGAACGTCCTTCGCTTCCAGATTGACTCAAAGTATGCTGACTTTTATTGGCAGTAAGCACTCTTCCATGGCCAAGGTTAAACAAATTCCTTTGTGCCTGCTTTCCCCAAAATGGTACTTGGGAAAAATTTTTAAAAAAATACGAATATATAGCACCATAGCTGATCTTGTCAAGCCAATGTTTGAGTGGAATCGACCAGATCTGGCTTTTTCCAGTGAAATAGCAATATACCTGTTGCATCCTGCTGTCGCATTGTTCTATGCAATGGAGACAAGTGTAAGAAATTACAGCAATAATAAGAACTTTCTTTTTTCACATCCGGTAAATGATACTAACTCATGTATATCTTGTTATATACAAAATCAGGGCCAGACAAATATCATTTTAAACTGATAATTGCCTGTTTAAAACAATTAATTCTTTTACAATATGGTGTTATCATATCATTATTGACTTTTAGATCTATTATACGTGTAAACTGCAAGGAATTACTATTTAAACATTTAAAGTATATACCATAACAATGCAAACACCGATGCCCCTTTCTACTAACGATTCCTTGATTCAGGAAAAGAGGTTAATTACTGTAAAGTTTATTGCCAGAGGCATGCTCCGTCATAATAGTAAAGAGCGGTTCTCCCGGCAATTACCAGGTAATAATTTACAATGGGGCAACTGCCATTTTACCTTTGATAATGATGCTAAAGAATATGACTGGCTTGTCGTGTACCACGATTTACCGCGAGAACCCATGTCTTTGTGTACTGAAAAATTGTGCTGTCCCCGTGAAAAAACCATCCTTATCACCACAGAACCATCCTCAATCACAGTTTACGGCTCTGATTATCTGCGCCAATATGGCCTGATCATTACCAGCCAGGAACCCTGGGCCATCAAACATCCAAATATTATCTTCACCCAGCCTGGACTTGTCTGGTACTACGGAGCCAATGATGACGGGGACAAAATGATTACCTACGACGATTTGCAAAGCACCCCTCCACCGCTAAAAAGCAAGACCATTTCAACCGTATGCTCCACAAGGCAGGGCAGGCTGACCCTGCATTACAAGCGGTATCACTTTACACAGAAACTTAAAAACCATATCCCCGAATTGAACGTATTTGGCCATGGTGTCAACCCCATGCATGACAAAGCAGAGGGCTTGGATCCCTACAGGTATCACATTGCCATTGAGAATCATATTTTTCCCCATCACCTGACGGAAAAACTTCCTGATGCATTTCTGGGATACACCCTCCCCTTTTATCACGGGTGTCCAAATGCTTCGGACTATTTCCCCCCGGAAAGTTTTATACCCATAGATATCAATGACTTTGACAGGACCGTGGAAATCATTCAAAATGCCTTGGCAAACAACGAGTATGAGGACAGGCTCCCTTATATCATTGAAGCAAGGAAACGGGTCCTGGGAAAATACAATCTTTTCGCCCTGCTCAATGCTGAAATCACAAAACGTGACAGGATCATAGAGACCAGTAAACCCCAAGGGGTGATCATGTGCCGGCAGACCCTTAAATTCAAGAAACCGTTGCTTGGTTTACGCAGGGAAGCGGAAAAAGTCTTTACAAAAGTCAAACATCTCCACTGGTAAGGACCGTCTCACAGCATTTGCCAACAAAAATCTACTATGGGGTGACCACGGACTGCTGGTGATATTCTTGAAATATGCCGGCCTGACACCCTTTTTGCAAAAAAAACTCAACTGCCGCCAATCCATCTTCTCCCAGGTTTTCAGAATAGGAATTTACATAAAGCCCGATATGCTCATTGATTATTGAATCATCAAGTTCATGGGCGTATTTTTTAACATATGTCCGACATAAACCTCTGTTCTGTTGCGCCCAGAGAATGCTTGATCGTAGAGCCCG
>PKTW01000148.1 GCA_002868955.1 Desulfobulbaceae bacterium | reverse complement strand
GACCCGACTGAATCAGCAGATTCAGGGGGGAATACCCCTCGGCGGAGTGCTTTTTACGAGACGAACAAATTTGCTTCTCCAAAACCTATAAACATTATTCAGAAAACCTCAACTGATGATAAAAATATTGTCACTTCCATGAAAAATAACCATGCCATGCACATGGCTGCACGGCTCGCATTTATCACTTCTCTAACTCTCCTCCTGGTTAAGTTCGGTGCCTACTTTCTCACCGATTCCAAAGCAGTACTGTCCGATGCCATTGAATCGATCATAAATGTAGTGACTGCAGCCTTTTTAATGTTTTCCATTTCTGTCAGCAGTAAACCGGTGGATGAAAACCACCCCTATGGCCACGGCAAGATTGAATCATTTTCAGCTGGACTTGAAGGCGGCCTCATTATTATTGCAGCTGTTGTAATCTTTGTTGAAGCAGTACCTGCTTTTTTTACACCGCAACCACCCAGAAACCTGGGCGCCGGTCTCTTTATCTTAGCCGGAGCCGGAGCAGTTAATCTGGCGGTAGGTGCCTACTTAATGCATGCCGGCAGAAAATATAAATCAGAGGCACTCGGCGCTGACGGTCGCCATCTTCTTACCGATTTTTACACCAGTGCCGGGGTTATAATCGGCCTGCTACTCTATCACCTTGCCGGTTTTCCCTGGATCGATCCTCTTGTTGCCTGCCTGGTGGCGCTTAACATCTTAATACCCGGCATAAAACTTACGGCTAATTCCTTTAAAAATCTTATGAATGAGGCTGATCCTGAACTTCTTGAGCGTATAGTTCAGGGTCTCAATACTATCAGGAAGCCCGGTTGGCTGTACCCACACAAATTAAGGGCTCTACGCTCCGGGAGATACCACCATGTCGATCTGCATATATCACTGCCGCATTACTGGACCTTGACCCAGGTGCACGAGGCGGAACAGGAAATAACCCAGGCTTTGCTCGATGCACTGGGCGAAGAGGGTGATATCATGATCCATGTTGATCCTTGTGAGCCACCCTATTGTCCGGTCTGTGAGGTTGACGACTGCTCGAAAAGAAACTCTGGTTTTATATGTGCTCCCAACTGGTCTGTTAAAGAGGTCATCTCGGCGCGGGCAACTGACACAACTGCATCGCTCCCCCCCTGAGTCACAGCCATGCCTGCATTCTCTATTACGCACCGTTCTGCCAAATCCTGGTTAAAAATCAGTATCCTGGTCGACGTGCGCATGAGTGAAGCGATTGCAGCCTATATCGCTGAACTGACCGGTACAGGTCTTGAAATAACTTCACCGGAAAACAACCGCACAAAGACTGACGGGGCTTTCCCGACTGAAACAATTACTGCCTATATCCCCATTGCCCTTAAAGAGTCTGTTAATGATGCTGCGTCAGAAAAAATAGCAGCTCTCCGGCAATTTCTTTTGATGGTTTGGCATATTTTCCCTGATTGTCCTGCTCCTGTCCTCAGTACTTATACCATAATGGAGGAAGACTGGGGGGAAAAGTGGAAGAGGTTTTTCACCTCTTTTCAAATTACACCGGGTCTCACCATAAAACCCTCATGGGAGGCTGCAGAGGTACTGGGTCCTGATGGAGGGAATAAGAAAGCTGTTATTGAAATTGACCCGGGCCTGGCTTTCGGGACCGGACATCATGCCAGCACCCAGATGGCCCTCTTGCTTCTGGATGAACTTTTCCAGGCCAAGGGAAAGCAGCTTGAAAGAATCCTTGATGTCGGTACAGGGTCGGGTATTCTTGCCATGGCCTGCGGGCTGTTTGGTGCCAAAGAAGTTCTGGCGCTTGACAATGACCCTGATGCTGTTGAGACAGCGAGGCAGAACATTCTCAAAAACCGTCTTGAAGGAAGGATAACTGTCAGTGGCCGGGAGATATCATCAGTAAAAGCAGGTTTTGATCTGGCTGTTGCCAATATAACCCATGATATACTTGCTGGCCTTGCAAAGCTTCTAAGCGGTCTCATCAAGCCACAGGGATTTCTTGTTCTCTCCGGCATTCTTAAAGGAGTACAGGAACATTCCATCGGCGGAATCTATGCAAAACACGGGTTTGCCTGTATCAAAAGTTTACACAAAGATGAATGGGCTGCCCTGCTTATGCATAAAATTTAATGGTATTGACTGCTTTTCCCTGCAAAGTTTATAACTATTATAAAATTGCCAATTGACGCAGCCGAGCAGGGGGGCAAAAAGAAGAAAAAGGACAAATAAAAAATTACTTCTGTTTCGTTTCCTTTTTTGTTTGCCCCATAAAAGAAATCAACAAGGTTTATATGCGCCGTTTTTTTGTAGAGCCTGAAAATATCGTTGGGCCGACAGCTGTTCTGACTGGAGCCGAGGCCCGACATATAACTGCTGTATTACGGCTTGCCCCCGGCACAACAATTACGCTTTTTGACGGCAGCGGATCTTACTTCGAAGCCATGATCACTAAAATTTCACCCACCAGAATCGAAACAAAAATCATTTCCATAACACCTTATGTTGAGGGAACTGAAGATTTTCCCCCTGCGTTGCATCTGGGTATCGGACTGTTAAAAGGCAAAAAAATGGATTTCATTATCCAGAAAATTACCGAACTTGGAGTTGCAGGATTGCATCCCTTCCACTCACGCTACTGTGTTGCTCAGGACCATGGGAAGGTACGTCTCCCACGCTGGCAAAAAATAGCCCTTGAGGCATGTAAGCAATGCAATCGCCCCAAGCCGCCTGACATTAATCCTACGAAAGATCTCAAAGAACTGCTTTCCGGATCAGGGGAGGATGGTCATGCCCTGAAACTCATTTTCTGGGAAAATAAAGAGGGCCAAAAACCGGTGCGGGAGATTTTTGCCCCCTTGAAGGAAATTCATTCCGTGATGATCCTTATAGGGCCGGAAGGAGGGTTCAGCACTGATGAGGTTGGACAGGCTATTGATGCCGGCTATGAGCCCGTGACCATGGGCACCAGGATTTTACGGGCGGAAACAGCCGTTATTGCAGCAGTTTCCATCCTGCAGCACGAATTGGGTAATCTAGCTTAACATCTTACTCTGGACAGTTACCAGTACTAATAAAATAACTTTATATATAGCAGATGAAAGTCCGGATCATGCAAAAAAGGGCCTACAAAAAGTAGGCCCTTTTTCATTACTTCATTGAAATATTTTCTTGTTTATTTTCTTCTGCAGCAAATTTTTCCCGCATCGGGTCACCCTTGTAGCCCAGTTTCTGCCAGTCAAGACGGCCGTTGTCACCATGGCAGTCAAGGCAGCCCAGAGCTTTTGTAGCAGGTGTTACCATGTGATTAATGCGCCAATACATTGCAGTTGGAGCAAAACCATACTCACCGCTGTATGCAAGCCCTGATGTTTTCATACCGGCAGCAGCAGCCTTGTTCCAATCGAAATTCACCCAATAGGCATCAGGATCTTTTGGGGAGCCAAACAGTTTCGGGGTGATAAAATACTTATTCTGCCTGTCATAGATCTGTTTCCCGGTGTGTAACTTAAAAGGATAGATCTTTGCCGAGCTGTCATTGATATCACCCAAGGGGTAACTGAGCTTGGTAACCTGCTCCGGGTCCATCGTGTCACCAAGAAGATAGGACTCTGCCTTGCCGTTGTACCAGGTATATGTTGGAACCACGTTTTTACCCCAGACAAAGTTCCCCTTATTCTTATGATAGGTCGGCATGCCGTATTCATCTTTCGGGGCATCTTGGATATCCTCACCGGCTGTAGACCAGTCCCAGGAAAGCTTGGTCGGCATTTCCTTGGCTATGGCTGGGATGTGGCAGGTCTGGCAGGCAACACGCGCTGTATGAGTATCCAACAGAGATTCCCCATGCGGTTCTGCATCATGGCAGTCAGTACAGGAGAGATGGCTCGCCCCGCGAGGCGAAACGACCATGGCGTTGCCCCTGATCTGATGCTTCTCTGTTGTATGACAGGTCTGGCAGGTAAAATTCTGACCATCTGCATCCATGTGCACGTCATGGTCCCTGGTAGGAGAAAGCATGGATGAATCGATATCACCATGTTTTACATTATTGCCGCCACCGCCAAAACCGTGACAGACGATGCAGTTTTCCCTGGATGGCGTACCAATGTTCTGGGCCACTGCTAAAAGATCTACAGACTTTTTGTCAAACTTCTCTTTACCGGTAAATCCGGCGGGCATACCTGCTGCCGGGCCTGGTTTTTTATATTTTCCTGTAGTGTCATGGCAGACTAGGCAATCTATTCTGCTGGCATCTGAAAAATCGAAATTCGCATCTTTCCAGCCATAACCGATGTGGCAACTGGTGCAGCGTGCCCAGTTCCCGTTAACGGAAATACAAAAATTATTCACGGCATTCTTCTTGCCCCTGTCAACCTGGCCTCGTTCCCCATAATCCTGTTGAAGCTTCCACGTCCAGTGGCTGGTCTGCATAACATCGTGAGCTGCGTCTTCATGGCATTCAAGACATTTTTTTGTTACTTCCATGGGGCTGGCAAATGGTCCGGATATCTCCTTGTGCTCTGCTGCCCCATAGGCCAGTGCTCCTGCCCCGAAGGCCGATAGCGCCAGGGCCGTTGCAATAATGATATTCCTTTTCATGTTTTGTTCGTCTCCTTTGTTGCAAATGTGATTAACAATAAAAGGTTACTGTGTTTCAAAATGTAAACCTTCTTTCACTCGCTGTAACGCTGACTACAAACAGCAAACCCTATGCCAAAGGAAAGCTCTTCCTCACTGAAAAGCCCCAACAACCTTAAATTATTATGTATAAATTATTTTTTTGCGGTTCACTCATATTCTACTGTTGTTAGTTTTGTTAACATGTGTTAATTTCTATACATGCTAATTAACACTTGTATTTATTTGCAACAGCCCAAGAGGGGGGAAATTTTTATTGCTGCACAGGGGGTACTGTTACAACTGGTCATCTCGCTACCCCACTGCCAGAGGCATTTTACCAAGGCGATACCCGGGTGAATACGAAGTAACCGGGCTTTATGGTGCATGCCTGACAATGCTCAGCACAGCTTTTATTGCTTCAGGTCTGGATTTTGCAAGACTCTCTCTGACATTTAATCATGGCAGATTTTATCGAGCACTTTTTCGGAGGATATATGCTGGAAACAACATACGGTAAATATTGGCAGACAGTGATCGACACTATGCTCGAAGGATTGATGCTCGTTGATCCTGACGGAAAAATTATATTTGTCAACCGGGCCTTTGAGCAGCTTTCCGGCTACAGTAAAGATGATGTGGAAGGCAAATCATGTGAAATTCTCGGGTGCGACACCTGTTTTGGCACCAGAGAGGAAGGTAAGGATAAATATTGCGCTCTGTTCAAAGAAGGAAAGGTAAGACGCCGCAAGTGTATCTTTAAAAAAAAAGACGGCGGTGAACTGCATGTCCTGAAAAATGCCGCAATTATAAGGGATACAACCGGAAAGGTCGTTGGAGGTGTTGAAAACCTTACAGACCTCAGCCCCATCGTTGAAAAGGAAGAGGTCATTCTGCGCCTCCGGAAACAGCTGAGCAATGAAGACGGGTTTTACGGCATGCTGGGTAAATCAACAGCCATGAAGAAGGTTTTTGATCTTATTGCCAGTGCCGCACCCTCGGAAGCACCTGTGGTTATTTTTGGCGAGTCCGGAACCGGTAAGGAATTGGTTGCTGCAGCAATCCATCGCTTGAGTACCCGCCATGCCGGCCCATTTGTCAAAGTAAACTGTGCAGCCCTGAATGAAAACCTTTTGGAGAGCGAACTCTTCGGTCACGTCAAAGGGGCCTTTACCGGTGCCGACAGGACAAGAGTTGGCCGCTTTGAAGCTGCAAACTCCGGAGCCATTTTCCTGGATGAGATAGGTGACCTGCCTCTCACCACTCAGACCAAGCTGCTCAGGGTCCTGCAGGAAAAGGAGTTCGAACGGGTGGGTGACAACCAGCCCATTAGAACGGATGTCAGAATCCTTGCCGCCACCAACAAGGACCTGACCAGGCTCATGGAGGATGGCCTTTTTCGGGAAGACCTTTACTACCGTATTAATGTTATCCCCATTTATCTGCCACCATTGAGAGACAGGCGCGATGATATTCCACTGCTCACCGATGCCTTTATTCACAGGATGAAACTGAAAACAGAAAAAAACATCAACGGCATCGCCAAAGATGCCCTTGATGTTTTCATGCAATACACTTGGCCGGGAAATATCAGGGAATTGCTCAACGTAGTTGAGTATACCTTTGTCCTCTGCCCAAGGGGAGAGATCACCATTTCACACCTGCCGGCCCAGATGCTTGGGCACCATCCGTTACATGTTCAGCAGGCCCCAAGAGCCAGAGCCCAAAAATCGACAGGAGATATGCGACAGGAGCTTATTCAGGCCCTGCAGGCAACCGGCGGCAATAAGTCGGAAGCTGCACGAAGATTGGGCATCAGCAGGGTGACTCTCTGGAAGCGCATCAAGAAATTGGGCATCCAGGTTGATACACTGATCAGGGATAACAGCTTTGCAAACCACTAACTGCTTCCGGCGTAACTTTCCAAGCGGCTCTTGGCGGCTTAAAGGCACAGGCGGGCTCTTTGTAATTTAACTCAATAGTAACAGCTACGCGCAAATCCAATACAGCCCCTTGCAGTTTTCCCTGTTGCCTGCACAAAATCTGCTGATTATTTTTCGGTCTTCAGTTTTTTCCTTTTTGCGCTTTGCCGCTGATCTGTTACCTTTATTGGCAACTCTATGATCAGGGGATATTACCCCGGCGGAATTTACCTGAAACGGCAGGGACTATGCGCGCAGTTGTGCAACTCGTCAAAAAGGCAGCGGTAAGCGTTAACGGTTCTGTTATCTCTGAGATTGGCCCGGGCCTCCTAGTTCTGCTTGGTATCCGGAAAAATGACATCCCCGGTGATGCCAGAATCCTTGCTGAGAAAATTGCTCACTTAAGAATTTTTCCAGATAAGTCCAAACTGATGAATCTTTCTCTCCTGGATGTTGGGGGGCAGATGCTGGTCGTCTCGCAGTTTACCCTTTATGGCGACTGCAGAAAAGGCAGGCGCCCGTCTTATTCGAATGCGGCTCCCCCGGCGCAGGCTGAAGAACTCTACGAAGTCTTTATGCGGGAAACAGCGGAACTCGGCATCCGGGTGGCCGCGGGGAAATTCCAGGCCATGATGGATGTTGAACTCATCAACCAGGGCCCCGTAACCATACTTCTGGATTCGGCAAAATCTTTTTAGTCCTGTAAAATATACATATTTTCTGCGCAGCTATTTATTTCTGCGCCAGCGAGGTTGATTCATGCCGATTTCTTTTTTGGGACGCTGATACGCTCAACAATTTTCCGGTAATATTCTTCCTGGCTTTCAATGCTGACACTACAACCATTCATGGTATTCAGCTTCTGCACCAGGTAGTTTAATTTTTTTATCTGCTTAACCCTGGTGCACTCGTCTTCACAAGTAGCGAGCAAATCTTCAATGGCCTGGATTTCTTTCTTTGCTTCAATTTCAGGAGGAAGATATCCGGCATTTTTCAAAATCTTGTACGCCATGCGCAGCTCTTCCGGCACCATGTTGTCATAGGTCATCGGCAGGGGCCGGTTACGCCATACATGCGTATCAAGAAGTCCCTTCTGTATAGCTTCGCTGATCCTGCGCTCTGCAATGAGCCTGATTGCCTCAAGCATGGTAAATTTATCTTCCGTTTGGTTCTTTAAATATTTACCCTGAATCCTTAAGCCGTCTGATGTTTCCCAGATTCACGGATTCAGGTTTGCTTTTTTTACAACATTCACCTTGCTAATGATTATTATACATAGCAGAATATTAAAATATGAAAAGAACATATTCACCTATTTTTAGAGATATCGTACTTTGGACATGAGAATTATCAGTCTTGTAATATTAATGGGAGCCCTCTTGGCAACCCCTCTATCTTCAGCGGATACGATCTACACCTGGACCGATGAAAACGGGGTCGTCCACATGACAAACATTCCGCCTGTCGAATCCTCTGGCAGTCTTGATATTATTGAGTTAGATCCTCCCCCGATTACAGAAGCGCCTGAAATACAATATGCATTGCCGGAAGAGCCTGCCGCATCAGAAGATGAAACCAAAATTTTTATAATAGACAACCACGTGGTTGTTCCGGTACTCCTCTCCTATAAAGGCAGGCAGGTTAATGCCAACCTGCTGCTGGACACCGGCTCCACGAACATAACCCTGCACAAGAATATTGCCGGAAAGCTCTTGATCAAGAAGCCTCAGAAAGGGGCCATCAGAGTCGCCGGAGGTGAAGTCATTGATGCTGAAGCTGTAACACTAGATTCGGTGACAGTTGGGCCTAATACCCAAAAAAATCTTGTGGCCGGGATCATAGAACACCATGGGCCTGATGTCCCTTTTGACGGTCTTCTCGGTATGAATTTTCTCAAAAGCTATCAATACACCATTGACTTTAACGACAAGGTTCTCCGCTGGAATAATTAAAAAAGAAGACACTCACCCCTAGTGTTTTTCCGCGGAACAGCTGTCTATAATTTAGTAGTTTCTTCTTTTATTTAAAATGGTTACCTCTTGCTTGCATAACCCTTTGCACAAGATGTTTACATGGAGTATTATCCGTGGCCACTTAGAAATCAGGAGAAAACACCTAAAGAATATGCATATATTCCCAAAGGAGAGAACATTGCGAGTCGCAGTTGTTAAGAACATTCTAGATGCAAACACCAGAATAGCCCAGGAAAACAGAAAGCTTTTTGATACGCACGGGCTTACAGTCATCAACCTCATGAGTTCCCCTGGAGCCGGCAAGACCACCCTGCTCGAACAGATGGGGGCGCGCTTCGAAGGCGAGCTCAAAATAGGTGTCATTGAGGGCGACATCCAGACCTCCCTTGATGCTGAAAGGGTTGCGGCGGCTGGCCTGGAGGCGGTACAGATTGAAACGGACGGGGCCTGTCACCTCGACGCCAACATGGTCCAGAATGCTTTAAGCGGTTTAAACCTCGATACGCTGGACCTCGTAGTTGTTGAAAATGTCGGCAACCTTGTCTGTCCGGCTGAGTTTAAAATTGGCGAAGATTGCAAGGTTATGATGCTCAGTGTTACAGAGGGAGACGACAAACCTTACAAATACCCCCTCATGTTCAAGGAATCCAATGTTCTTCTGATCAGCAAAGTGGATCTGCTGCCGTATCTTCACTGCGACATAGAAAAAATCAAGGAAGCAGCCAGGTCCATCAATCCTGACCTGATAATTTTTGAGATTTCCGCCTATAGCGGACAGGGACTTGACGATTGGCACAGTTGGATACAGGAACAGACAGCAAAAAAATAATCCGGGCCCGCATAGAAATCAGCGGCATTATCCAGGGGGTCGGGTTCAGGCCTTTTATATACAGGCTTGCCAAGACACAAGGATTGACAGGTCATATTGCCAATACTGCAGCCGGTGTCACAATAGAGATAGATGGCACTGCGCTGGAAATCGAAAGTTTTGCTCAAGACATTACCTGTGAAAAACCTCCCCTGGCAAGTATCGAAGAATTGCATGTTGCTAGGCAAGAAATCGAACCTGATGATATTCACCGAAGTTTCCAAATAGTTGAAAGCATCCCGGCTGGAAAAAAGATAGGCCCCATTACCCCTGACTCTGATGTCTGCGACAACTGCCTTGCCGAACTTTTCGATCCAGATAACCGGCGCTATTTATACCCGTTTATTAATTGCACAGATTGCGGCCCGCGTTATACCCTGATTGAAAAAACCCCCTACGACCGGCCCCTGACAGCGATGAAACACTTTGAACTGTGTGGACGCTGCGAGGCAGAATTCAGCGACCCTTTCGACCGTCGTTTCCATGCCCAGGCCACCTGTTGTCCTGTCTGTGGCCCTGCAGTCATGTTGACAACACCGGCAGGGCAAAGTGTCGAAGGTTCTGATCCCATCCATATGGCTGCAGACCTTTTACAGGCTGGGAAAATCATTGCTATAAAAGGAATCGGCGGGTTTCATCTTGCAGTCAATGCCCTTGACCATAAGGCAATTGCCCGGCTCAGAGAGCGAAAAGGCAGGCCTGACAAACCCCTGGCTGTCATGGCTGCCAACCTGGACCGGATAAAAACATTTGCCACCTTTTCCCCGGACGAGCATAATTATTTGCGTGGCCGGGCAAAGCCGATTGTTCTGTTGCAGCAAAATTCCCCCTTCCCCCTGGCTGAAAATGTCGCGCCGGATAACCGTTTTATAGGGGTGATGCTGCCATACACCCCCATGCACTATCTTCTGTTTCACTACCATGACTTCAAAGCCCTGGTAATGACCAGCGGCAACCTTTCCGGCTCCCCTGTCGTCAAAGACAATGACGAAGCCTATGCAAAACTCGCAAACATTGCTGACTATTTCCTGCTGCACAATAGGACAATTGTCACCCAGGCAGATGATTCGGTCATCCGTATGTCAGGCAGCTATCCCGCATTATACAGGAGGGCACGTGCCTTTATCCCGGCTGTCGTCAAACTGCATTACAATAGCGGCCGGACCCTGGCGCTTGGTGCTATTATTAAAAACACCATCTGCCTGACAAAAGAAAAAGAGGCCTTCTTAAGCCAGCATATCGGCGATCTTGATAATAGGGATACCCAGCTGCACCAGATAAATATATCACGCCACTTTCAGTCTCTCCTGCGCATAGAGCCGGACCTCCTGGTACATGACCTGCATCCTGATTATCCGGGCACCAGGTATGCACGCAGCCAGAAAGAACTGCCAGCAATCGGTGTCCAGCACCATCATGCCCATGCGGTCAGCTGCATGGCAGAGCACGGGCTTGCCGGCCCTGTTATCGCTCTCACCCTTGATGGCAACGGCTATGGCCCTGACAACACAGTTTGGGGCGGCGAAGTGTTACTGGCGGACTACCACACTTTTGAAAGGCTGGCCCACCTGTCGCCGGTTGCTATGCCGGGTGGCGATGCAGCAATTCGTGAACCCTGGCGCATGGCTTTCAGTCACCTGTACCGGGCCTTCGGTCCCGGATATAAAGAATTGAACCTGCAGATGCTCCATGCGCACAAAAACACATTAGACATCATGCAGCAGATGATTGATCGATCCATCAATTCGCCTCTAACCTCAAGCTGCGGGAGGCTTTTTGACTCCGTTGCCGCCCTGCTTGGCTTGCGACACACAGCCAGCTTTGAAGGGCAGGCTGCCGCTGAACTGGAAATGCTGCTTGAACCAAATGATCGTGATACGGCAACATATCCCTTTAAGATTGTTAAATCCGGTGCCAAGCCCTGGCTGTTGACCGTAAAGCCCATCATAACCGAAATTGTGCATGACATTCTGGCAAACAAGACCCCACATCGCATCAGCAGGCGTTTCCACAATACGCTAGTTGCCGTATTTACCAGTGTATGCCGGGAAATCAGAGATGAAAAAAGCATCAACCAGGTAGTCCTGTCCGGGGGTGTTTTCCAGAACTTAAACCTGCATCAGCAACTTAAAACAAATCTTGCGGCCCTTTCCTTTGCTGTTTATTCTCATGAACAGGTGCCGACAAATGATGGCGGCATCGCACTCGGCCAGGCACTTGCAGGAAGAGCGATGTGGAAAAGGACAAAACTGAAGGCTCAAGGATAAAGGATAAAG
>PKTW01000024.1 GCA_002868955.1 Desulfobulbaceae bacterium | reverse complement strand
TGGGTTTCAAGTTTTTCAACTTTTTTTTCCGTGGCTAAGCGTTCGGTTGCATCCTGGGCCAGGGACAGGCAGAGCGACATGTCGCCCCTGGCGTCGAACTGATAGACATTATGGTACCACTCGCACGATATAATGTGCCCGGAAGCGGTCCTGTTTTCAGCCAGGGAATATACCTCTGTCTGACCCATTTGCAGGATGCGCATAATTTCCGTGAATTTTTCCTGGGATTTGCCGCTGGCAAAAAAATCAATAAAAGGCTTTCCTAAAACCTCAGTGGCCGACCGGCCGAAAAGGATTTCCGCATTTGTATTCCAGCGGGTTATTTTCCCCTTCGGGTCCCAGCCGACAACGGCAAGGGGGACAATTTCAATGAGCTGGTCAATTTCTCCCTGTATATTTTCAATGTTTTCATTACCCTCCACCATGGCTGCATAGAGGCTTTCCATGCGGCTCAATATCTCCATCCACATGTTGTCTTTAAGGCGTTCCTCTTCAATACGGTTGGTTATGTTGCGCGCGATGTGCAGGAAATAGGTTTCATCCTCTTTTTCACCAAAGACAGGATAGATATCAATTTTATAGTGATGCGGGACGGTGTCCACCATGACATCCTGGTGGGTAACGCTGACAGGCTTTTGAGTTGACAAAGCTTCGTATACAGGACATTCATCGCTCTGTTGCTTGCAGAAGTTCATGCAGCTCTGGAGAACCTCGTGACAGGTTTTACCCTCAATATCGGGCAGACTGAGATTGTTGTCCTGTAGAAATGTCTCATTGGCACTTATGATTTTAAGGTCCCGGGAGAGAATGACAACGGCTTCCCTGAAGCCTGCACCAAGTATTTCGGAGAATGTTTGAGTACTCAGCATTTGCTGCAGCAACTCCAGTGAGTTGAAGTTAATGGACAGTGCAGGACATGCAGGGATCAAAAGAACGGATAATGTGGTTTACCTCGACAGGATCATTGGCATCGGCCACATGTACACCGGCAAGGGCCTGCTCAACCGGCCCCGGTTGCCCGTTTTCATCCCTGGGTGACATGTTCCAGGCAGAAGGAGTTACAACCTGGTAATTTTCAATCAGGTTGGAGGAAATTTTCATCCAGTGCCCCAGGCTGCCACGTGCCGCTTCTGTCAAGCCGATGCCGTTCGAGGTGAAACGGCTGGAGGGGATATCATAAAAGGGTTCAGCCGGGTTGATTTTTTCAAGCCACCCTGACATCTCATTAGTGATCCTGCACATCTCACGGAGCCTGGCAAACATACGTGTCATAACAGAGGAGTCCATCTGGCGCACCATGTCAGTCAGCAGAGGATCATCGGCAATAATCATCCTGGCCAGGGGGCCTACCTCAACAGTTTTGCCATCGTAGCGGGGAGCCTTGGCCCAGCTGTATGCGCCACTTTTATCTGCCAGCGGGGTTGTAACCCCATCAAGGGGGTGCCGAGCTTCAACTGCATCCCTGAAAAAGGATGATCCGATATGTTCTTTGATGAGAGTCTGGTCGAAGGGGTGCATCCTATCATCAAAATAGCCGGACGGCAGCCAGGTGGAAGCATCAGGCAGGTCGTAAGCGCCGTAACTCAGAAACCTGTTGGGCCCCTTGCCTATCCTGTCCAGACCTGCATCAAGGCTCATTGCCAGGAAGAGACCCAGGTCACTGTCACTATGGGCGCCATTTTTCTGCCAATTTAAAAGTTTGTCAAAGCTGTCGATATCAAGCCATTCGCTTAAGGAACAGCCGAGGAAACGTTTTTCCATAAAGTCCTGGAATTCCTTCAGGATGCCGATTGCCCTCGTTAGAGAGCTGAGGTTCATGGTGGAGGTGGTGCCGGTCGGATGTATTGCAAGGCTGTTGGGCCATTTCCCCCCCACCAGTCCCATAATTTCCAGGGCGCTTTGTCTGGCCCTTAAGGCAAGTACAACCGAAGAGCCGCTCATGGCAGTGAAGCGTTGGTTTACGGTGTCATATCCACGTAAGTTTTTGTATCGCTGATTGGTCAGATCAGGGGCAAAAAGGAGATAAAAATGGCTCAGGTGGCTCATGACCACCTCGATGCCCAGGATAAGGTTTTTCATATAAAAACCATTATCAGGCATTTCAGCCCCCTGGGCCTGGGCCAGGGCTTTTGCCGCAGCTACACCGTGAGAGCCGCTGCAGATACCGCAGATGCGGGGCGTAATAACCAGTGCATCCATGGGTGCCCTGCCGGACATAATCCGTTCAAACCCCCGGAACATGATGCCTGAACTCTTCGCAGAATGCACCGTATTGTCTTCAACTTCAATCTCAATACGCAAATCCCCTTCGATCCTGTTAAAGGGGTCGATTGCAATCAGGGTAGGCATGATATCTCCAGAGGTTATTTGCCAGAGTTACTCGAACTAATGCAGCATAAAGTAAATAAATCAACTGATCCATTTTGACGAAACGGCATTTTTCTTCAGTCTCTCGGGGCAGGCAAGTTTCGACATTCCTGAAATGCCTACGAACCATGCTTTAGGTACATCAAGGGGAAGGGTAACAGGTACATCCCCAATTTTTCTGGTGCTGAAATATGGCCGTTGTCTGTCAGGAAAAAGTGGTGAGGTGCAGGCAATACAGGGGAAACCACCCCGGGTACAGCTGCCCGTGCGGCCCAGCCAAAGCCTTTCATTGCAGTCAGACTCGCACAAGGTTCCTTTGCAGCCGAGGAATTCAAACAGGCACCCCTGCTGAGAATAACGGATTGCGGATGCCTTGAACTCATAATATTCATTTCTCGGACACCCGTGATGGGCAAGTTTGCTGAAAAATACCTTCGGCCGGTGGAATTCGTCCAGATCCTCCATGCCGAGCCAGCCTTTCAGCACAGCGGTCATGGTCTCGACAATCCAGTCCGGGTGCGAAGGGCAGCCGGGGACGTTAACCACCGGCAACCTGTTTTTTGAAACATAATCGGCGCCAAGCAATCCTCCTTTTTGATTATGGAGAAACTGCAAGCCGCTCATTTCGTTAATATTTTCATGTCCAGTAACGACACCTCCAAAGGCAGCACAGGTGCCCACAGCCATGACCATTTCAGCATGTTTGCAGAATTCGGCAATCCAGTCACGGAAAGGCCGGCCATGGAACATGAAAAACCTTCCGGTATTATCCGGGCCGTTGGGAATGGCACCTTCAAGAATTAAGATATCCAGTTTTGTTTTTCCGGAAAGAATACTTGCAAAGATCTTCAAAACATCATCTCCCTGCTCACGGCTCAGGAATGGGTGCCAGAGCAGGTTGATGTTTAATACTTCGAATGATGAAAGCGCAGAGGGTTGCTCGGAATTGAGGAAGGAGATGGTGTCGCCACCACAGCTAGCTCCCTGCAGCCATAAGAGATTATGCATGTGAAGCCCTCCATGGTTTAAAGGAGAAAACAGCTAATAGTAAAAAATATATGTACCACAGAACCGGTATGCACACAATTTTTTTGTTATGGCGCAGTTTGCCCTTCAAAAAGGATAACTGCTGATGGGACGACAGCGATTCAGGGTCCACTTTCCATATCGCTTAATTCAAGATTGAGCGCCTGCATGGAAATCAGGATTTCCTGAAGTGAAATTCCCAATGATCCCAGCATGAAAACTAAACTTACAGCGAAGAGTATCTTACCAAGCATAAGCTTGCCGCCAAAAAGCATAAACATGCATAAAACGCACAAAAACAGGCTGCCCACTCCTAAGAATTGCATATTCCGGATAAGGACAACACGTTTTTTCAGAATGACAATCTGGCCTTCCAGGATACTGTCCGGGGTAGATCTGTATTGTGCATGCAGGTTGCGGATGCGGGATCCCAGAGCCAGGAACCTGTTGGTGTAGGCGACTAGCAGCAGTGAAACGGCCGGGAAAAGCAGGGCTGGAGTGGTGAGGGTTATTTCCATGGATTTTCTATTACAGTAATTGGTTGATGAGTTGTTTTAAATATTGCAGTCAGACATTTTAAAGAGACCAGTTAGTATGAGGTTTTTATAGATTAAACTGGAAAAGTTTAACCGCAAAACTAGTTGAAAATTTCTTTTGCCATTTCACGCAGCCGAGCAGTTCAGCAAAGAGAGGACAAGCGACTCGGTAGAGGACCCCGAAAGAGGTGCGACTTTCCGATGTCGCCCGTTCTTTGCTGAGCAGCACCCCTCAAGGGGGTATAAACTTCGGGCAGTCCGACTATGTCGGACCAAGTGAGTGGCTGCTCGTTATAAAGAAAAAAATTTTTATTCTCCCTGCAGCATTGCCGTGGCCTTAGCCACATCAGCCTTGCAGCCAATAAAAAGCGGCACACGTTCGTGCAGCTCTGTTGCCTTTATGCCGAGGATGCGCTGCTTGCCGTCTGTTGCCGCACCACCTGCCTGCTCAACAATAAAGGCCAGCGGGGCCGCCTCGCACAGCAGCCTGAGCTTACCATGCGGCTTGTGAGGGTCCTGGCTGTCTGCCGGATACATATAGATGCCGCCGTAGAGAAGATTTCGATGAAAGTCAGCCACTAGGGCACCTATGTACCTGGCGCTATATGGTTTCCCGCGCTCATTTTTAGATGATTTAAAATAGTTGACCACGGCCCTGGTGCGTTCATCCCAGTACTCGGTATATCCTTCATTGACCGAATAGATTGCACCCCTCTCTGGCATGGTGATATTCTGGTGCGAGAGCAAAAATTCGCCTACAGACGGATCAAGGGTAAAACCATGCACCCCTTTGCCGGCGCTATATACCAGCATGGTGCTGGAGCCATAAAGGAAATATCCTGCCGCCACTTGTTCGTAGCCGTAGCGCAGGAAATTGTCCAGGCTGGACAAGCCCTCCTTTTCTATTTTTCGGTGGATGGAGAAAATGGTGCCGATACTGGCATTGGCATCGACATTGGAGGATCCGTCCAGGGGGTCAAAAGCTAAAACATAACTGCCCTTGGGCATATTGTCAGGTATATTAATTATATCGGAATTTTCTTCGGAAGACATGGCGCAGAGAAGGCCGGAACGTTCCATTCTGTGTATGAGTGCCTGGTTGGCAAACTCATCAAGCTTAAGGACTTTTTCACCCTGTACGTTGACATCGCCTGTCATTCCGAGGATGTCTGCCAGGCCGGCCTTGTTCACCTCCCTGGAAATAAGTTTGGCGCTGATGATCAGTTCGCTGAGCAACCGGGTAAACTGTCCGGAAGCTGCGGGGCATTCATCCTCGCACAGCAGCAGATGTTCTGTGATGGTAGTGCCAAGCCTGTAACTCTGATTGGCGCGTTGAATTTCAGTTGGCTGCATTGCAGGCCTCCTTGTGGCATTAGCAGGTCAAATGGAAACAGCCTGCCAGTTTTTTTTTGCCTGTCATCTGGTTATAGATTTCAACAGCCTTGGGACTTCTCAAGGCAATAAATTCGATATTGGTGGCTGCCAGATATTCCTGCAGCTCATCAGAGGGTCGCATCACGCCCATGGCCCCGGTGCCGCAGATAATAATTTCCGGCCCTGTTGCGAGAAGTTCAGCAAGGTCATCTGTTGCAAGCACATGCCCCTGGTTGCGCCACCAGGGACTTAAGATGTTTCCATCCGGAAATATGATGACATCCCTGGTATAGATTGATCCAGCGACCATCATGCGGCCAAAACTGTATGATTCTATCAGGGGCATCAGGAAAACTCGACCATGTCCCTATGGCCGAAGGCACGGGTATTATCCAGGAAATACCCCCTGGTCGGCTCAATCTTGAAAATTACCAGGTCAGGGTTGGGCTCCATTTTCTCCATGTCGGCAAACTTTTGTGCCATCAATTCGAGAAGTCTCATCGCCTCTGTTTCCATGGTAACAAGGGAAGCCTGCCCCTCCATCTGTACTCCTTGGATCCCCATGATATTATCGTAGTTCTCATCAACGGTATAGGCCACCGCAGAATTCCTGAATATATTTTCTGCCTTGCGGCTTTTTCTGTCAGTAACAAAGTATACAGTGCACCCCTCGGAGACATAGCCGACAGTATGTACTTGTGGTTTACTATGGGGGGTTACGGTTCCCAACCGCAGGTAAACATGGGAAGCAAGGTAGGCAGAAATATTTGTTTTGACAGCATCCATGGTTTTTAATCTGCAATGCGAAGATTAATTATTTCAGGAGGACAGTAGTTAACACATTGTTGCTGTTTGAAAAAGGATACACAAATAGTATAAAGTACAGGCAGTGAAGATTGTCAGTCGCGCTAAAATACTCGACGGACAGGTAATGCGCCCAAAGTAAATTAATTTTACTAGGCTCCGTTGCTGAATGCGAGATTTTTTATGAATTCATCAAGGTCCATCAGATTTTTTTAGAAATTGGAGTTGTTTATTTATTGGTGAAGGAAACAGGCAGGTGGCACAAAGAGGTGTGATGTCAAATATCATCTGGTCCATTACAATACTTGCTGGCGGCATGTATGGAGCCCTTTGCCTGTACCTTTTCCTTATGCAGGCCAAGCTTCTCTACTATCCCAATATACCTTCAAGGGAGTTGACAGGAAATCCCGCAGATATCAACCTGGATTACGAGACCGTCACTCTTCGCACCAGCGATAACGTGAAACTCCATGGCTGGTTCATTCCTGCCGCGCATGAAAGGAGGGGCGCGCTCCTTTTTTTTCATGGCAATGCAGGGAACATTTCCCACCGTCTTACTTCCCTGAAAATATTTCATGACCTCGGCCTTTCAACCCTGATAATTGATTACCGTGGATATGGCCGCAGCCAGGGCTCAATTTCAGAACATGGCACCTATCTTGATGCCGAGGCAGCCTGGCGCTATCTTACTGAATCAAGAAAAATTCCTGCGCAGGAGATCGTTATTTTCGGCAGGTCATTGGGAGCAGCGGTAGGGGCATATATAGCTGCCAAGCAAAAGCCGGCTGCCCTCATTCTCGAATCAGCCTTTACTTCGGTGCCGGATATGGGTGCCAGATTATACCCTGTTTTCCCGATCAGGCTGTTAACCAGGTTTCACTACAACACAGAAAAATCGCTCCTGTCTGTCTCATGCCCGGTATTGATCATCCATAGCCCGGACGATGATATCATTCCCTATGAGAATGGACGCCAGCTTTATAAAAGCGCCAGAGAGCCCAAAAGTTTTCTGGAATTGCGTGGCGATCACAATCAAGGCTTTCTCATGAGCGGGCAGGTTTATAGAGACGGCCTACGGGAATTTATCAATGCAAGTTTTGCCGCATTTGAATGAAAAAGGCAGATAGGGGCCGGGAAAAACGACAATGAAATCAATCTACTTCGTTTGAAGCTTGCGGCAGCAGGAGAATAAATAAATTTTTTTTGACAAAACAGGTCAGAAATTGCTTAAAGAATGATGAAATAAAATTATAGTGATATGCCTGCAGTTTTTTTTCATCAAGTAAAGGAGTTTATACATTATGGGAGTAATGGACTATTTCAAAACAGTGCCAACCATGAGCGCTGAAGACGTGCGCCGGTTAATCGCTGAAAAACACCCGGATGAATATAACCTGGTGGATGTGCGCCAGCCAACTGAGTACGCGAGGGAGCATATTCCTGGGGCGAACCTCATACCCATGGCAGAGTTAAAGGACAGGTTGCATGAGATTGATCCTGAAAAACCAACGATTGTATACTGAGCAGCAGGAGTACGCAGCCGGTCGGCTGCAACGTTTCTGCTTGGAGCTGGTTTAAAAAATGTTTACAGCATGCAAGGCGGAATTCGGGCCTGGAAAGGCATGGTTGCCCACGGCCTGCCTGAAGCAGGCATGGCCTATTTTACTCCGGCCGACACTGCTGAGGAGATTGTCGGATTGGCCTGGGCCCTGGAAGAGGGGTCAAAGTTTTTTTACCAGGGGGTTGCTGAACATTTCAGCGCGGATAAGGAGGCCCATGAAATGTTCACCTGGTTGGTATCGGCAGAAAAAAGTCATGCGCAGCACCTGCTCGAAACCTATGAGGCTCTAGCTGGCGCCAAACCTGATTTTGAAAAGCTGCGGGCCAAGTTCACCGATAGCATGAGCGGAACAGTCATGGAGGGGGGGATCGCTGTTAAAGAGGCCCTTGCATGGATACAAGACAAAGGGGTTTCCGAAAGTCTGGAATTGGCCATTGCCATGGAAGTCAATGCCTTTGATCTCTATATCAAGATGAGCAGGGCTATAGAAGATAAGCAGGCGCAGCAGATTTTTGAGAAATTATCCGAAGAGGAACAGGTTCATCTAGAAAAACTTGCAGGCCTTCTTGATAAAAGGGTTTGAATCGTACAACGCTGCAATGGCCCCTGGGGCTGCCTGAATCAACAGAATTGCCGGGGCGGAACGGGAATGACATGCTCATGAAGCCTCCTTTCCGGACTATCGGGAAAACAGTAAGCACAATAAAAAAACGTCTCTCTCATTTTTGTACCTCCCCTTCCTACAAAAAACCCGACCGTATACCCTGGGTCGGGTTTTTTGTTTTTGGTCTCGCGTTTACTTCATACGGGGTTCTTCCGATATGGAACGCAAGGATTCAAGCATTTTGGCTCTGTCAGTGGTCGGGAAACTGCACTTGAAATTCGTGCACACATATGCAGTCGCCTTGTTGTCAATGGTGGACATGAACTCAATAAAGCCCGCATAATTGTTTATGAGAGGCTCTTGTTCTCCTGCCGGTTTGAAAAGCACGACCGCATTGGGGAGGTAAGTTTTGCGCAGTGCCTGCAGCATCTTTTTAGTGTCATCAGCATCCTTCTTCCCCACAATGACAATCTCCTGGGAAGGAGAAAGGGCGAGATCAAGAGTTGCCAGCAGCATTGGAAATGCAAGTGGAGAATCCTTTACCCTGGAAGACAGCAATGAGCTTATTTTTGCCGCCTTCTCTTCAAATGAATGATTGCCGGTCAGCCTGCTGAGTTTAAGCAGATTGAGCATGGAAACAGCGTTGGAAGACGGAAGGGCGGTATCAAGGCTTTCTTTAATTCTTGGGAGCATAGATTTAATATTATCCTCTGTCAGGTAAAAGCCCCCCAATTTATCATCCCAGTAGTTTTCAAGCTGGACATCATGCAGGCCAAGGGCCTGCTGCAGCCAAGTTGGGTCAAAATCCCAGCCATAAAGCTCGAGAAGGCCCCAGATCATAAAAGAATAATCTGCAGCTGAAGCCGCAAGACCAGCCTGGTCATTACGCCAACGGTGCAAAAGTTTTCCATCCTGGGAACGCAGATTGTGCAGGATGAATCGGGCGGCACGTTTTGCAGCTTCACCATATCGAGGCTGATCAAGAACCTGGGCAGCCCTGGCAAGAGCAGCAATCATAAGTCCGTTCCAGTCTGTCAGCACTTTGTCATCAAGTTCCGGTCTTGGTCGGGTATTGCGGGCAGCCAGCAGTTTGCTGCGGATTTTTTTGAATGCAGCAGTTTTGTCTGTACCCTGCTCCATAAAGAGAATGTTCTGGCCTGTTTTATGTCCGGCAACAGGATCAATATAATTGCCGTCCTCCATGATTTGAAAGGTCCTGCTAGCCTGAACAGCTTCCTGCCGGTCCAGAACTTTTCTGATCTCCGCTGCTGACCAGAGGTAGAATTTGCCCTCTTCGCCTTCGCTGTCAGCACTTTCTGCGGAAAAGAAAGCTCCGTTTTCTGCTGTCATATTCTGCAGGACATAGTCCAGGATCTCCTGCGCAGTATTTGCATATTCCTGGTTTGCGGTTGCCTGGTAAGCTTCCAGGTAGGCAGTTACAAGTAAAGCCTGGTCATAGAGCATTTTCTCGAAATGGGGCAGGCGCCACATTGGATCAGTGGCGTAGCGGTGGAAGCCATAACCGAGATGATCGTAAATGCCACCCAAACGCATAGCTGTCAGGGTTTTCTCCACCATGCTAAGTGCATCTTTGTTGCCGGTTCGTTGCCAATACCGCAACAGAAACAGAAGGTTCAGCGGTTTTGGGAATTTGCTGCTTCTGCCAAAACCGCCATACTGTGGATCAAAGTCCTGTGAAAAAGCGAGAAATGCCGCATCTAGCTGGGAAGCATTCATGTCTCCGCCAGGCAGATGGATAGTTGAAGAAATAATTGCCGCGTTGATGCTGTCTGCAGATTTCAGGACAGAGTCACGTTCCTGGCCCCAGAGTTGCTTGACCCTGGGGATGAGATCCAGGAGACCAAGGCGGCCAAAACGGTTTTCTTTTGGAATATAAGTTCCTGCATAAAAAGGTTTGCCTTCCGGAGAAAGAAAGAGAGTAAGCGGCCAACCGCAAGATGGTGATAGAAGATGACAGGCTGTCATGTAGATTTGGTCTATATCAGGACGTTCTTCCCGGTCTACTTTAATGGGAATGAAGACATCGTTTATAAGCGCGGCAACCTGGGGATCGGAGAAGGATTCCTCCTCCATTACATTACACCAGTGGCAGGTTAAATAACCGATGGACAAAAGAATAGGTTTGTCTTTTTTCCTGGCTTGGGAAAAGGCTTCTTCCCCCCAGGGATACCAGTCTACCGGGTTTGTTGCATGCTTTAAGAGATAAGGACTTGCTTCATTTTTGAGGCGGTTGGCGGGCCTGTCTTCGCCCCTGGCGCCGCCGGTCGTAAAATTAAATAAAACTAGGGAGATAGAGAGAAAAATGTATAGGGAATTTCTGTATGGCATATGATCCTCGACGATCAATTTTTATTTTTCTTCTGCGGCTTTCATTCTGCTGTCTTTTTCTAATTTCTCTAATGGTTTAAGGATGTTGTATGGCAGCATGAAGGTGTCTTTGAGCAGATTTAGAAACGCGCCTCCAACGGCCTCAGGATGCATAGGCGTTATAATCGGATCCGCAATCGGGCCTTTCACGGCAACCGGGATACTCATCCTGCTCCCGTAATCACCGGCAACAGGTTGTCCGATGATTGGCACTTTGGAAACAATGGTATCAAAAGTCTTAAAGGGGGCAATGAGCAGCGTCAGGTCAGCATCATAATCGTCCAGGTGGATTTCACCCCGGGCAAAAAGATTCAAACCCTCGCCTAGAATAATTGCCCTGTCAACAATAAGATTGTTTTTATGAATATGCGTGTCAATATCCATCTGGGTGAAGGGAAACCCCCTTTTGCCTGTATTTTCAACGGTTTTTTCAAAAAAGTCAGTTATATTGACAACCTTGAATATCCTGGAAAGAGTTTTTAGGCGCAGAATGCGGCCCTGGGAGGATTTGATGAAAATATTGCCGCCGTACCAGCTGTTTGATTCTTTCAGAAGATTCGCCTGTAGTGAGAATTCTCCTTCCAAGATGTCCTGCTGCACCCCCAGACATGGCAGGACATTTTCCAGGCGAAATGTTTCATTCGGGTTAGTACTGAGTTGAAATCTTTGTCCCAGGTCATCATCCGAAAACCAGAAACCCTTAAAGTCCAGACCGCAAAGTTTTGAAGAGAAGATTTCCGTCCTGGAAATTTTGTCAGGGGCGAGTTGCAGATCACCAAGCATATCATAAAAGGTATAGGTGGTGGTAAGTCCTTCATCATAAGGTGTTTTTGTTCTGCGGCTGAGCGTAAAGGAGTCAAAATCAAAACCGATACGTCCGGTGATATCCCAGCCCCTGGCCTTCTTAAATCCGGGCTCCTGATCAATATAACCATCTAGAAATACCTTTTGTGTTTCTTGCAGGGCCAGCGCCAGGTTTACCAGAGATTTTCTAGAAAAAAAGGACGAGGCAAGAGAAAGATCGAGCTGTATGCCATCTTTTTCTGCAGCAACCTGGCCCGAACCTGTAATTTTCTCAGAACCAACAGCAAGATTTAAAGCTGTAATTTTTAATTGCCTGCCGATTCCTGCAACATCTAAATTTGTAATTAAAACAGGTGTTTCGCTCCTTTTTGTCTTCAAGAAAAGATTTTCGGCTTTCAGAATGCCTTCAAAACGCGTGGCTTCCGGCTGCTCGGCAAAAGAACTCATCTTGAACGCACCGGATAAAGCACCGGCTGCAAATGAACTATGCTGGAATAGTGTG
>PKTW01000170.1 GCA_002868955.1 Desulfobulbaceae bacterium | reverse complement strand
TACAAGTAGTTTTATCTGCCTGATTTTCAATCCCCTTCAGCCCCTGATCTTCACAAAGGACTGGAGGGGATTTTTGTTTCTGTTAAACAGGTGGAACTCAAGGACCTGATCGACGAAAATAGCGGCATTGCCATAGAAATTATAGAGATTCTTTAGGCTTGACGCAGCAACATGATTGCTGACCACTAGATCTCCTGAAACCCCACACGAAGCAAATCAATCCTTTTGTTATGATGTCCATCACACATCATAACCCCCATTTTATGCTGAAATATTTTATAGTTTGGCAAGACATCTTGACAACGACTCATATTATTTTTAGAAATATTTTAATAGGGCTGAGTGTTTTACATACATTACATCACCAAACCTGCTAAAATGCAGGAGGGATAAATAACAATACTATCGAGCCTCTTGCAAAATAAGCAAAAGGCACAATCTGTCATTTCGACCATAGGGAGAAATCTAATAAAATCAAGAGAATTCAAGATTCCTCTCTGCGTTCGGAATGACACATAACATCATTTTGCAAGAGGCTCTATCAAATTGTTCTTATTGACAGATTAAGGATGATTTCCCAGCACAGGCATCAGGCTGAACAACCCGTCAGACGAAACAACAACTCTCAAAACTCTTCATGAATAACTACAAAAGGCTCCTATTTGTTTTTTTCGGCTTGTCAGGCTTTTCCGGCCTGATCTATGAATCAATATGGAGCCGCTATTTGAAGCTGTTTTTAGGCCATGCCGCCTATGCGCAGGTGCTTGTCCTTGCTGTTTTCATGGGCGGCATGGGTGTAGGTGCCTGGCTTGCCGGCAAATACGGCGTGAAAATTAAAAAATTAATTCTCTGGTATGCCATCATCGAGGGTATTATCGGAATATTCGCTTTGGGTTTTCATGGTTTCTTCACGGTATTTCTTAATTTTTCCTATGATACGGTCATAGCAAACATCAGTTCGCCATTACTTATCGAAGTCTACAAATGGATTTCAGGGCTTCTTTTGATATTCCCCCAATCATTGCTTCTTGGGGCAACCTTCCCCTTGATGACAACTGGCATTATCAGAAAATTTCCATTGCAACAGGGAAACTCCATCGCTCTGCTCTATTTCATCAACAGCCTGGGAGCATCAATCGGGGTACTTTTCAGCGGCTTTTACCTGATCCCCAAGACCGGACTTCCCGGCACCATTGTTTCAGCAGGACTTCTCAATATTGTTATTGCCATCTTTGTCATTGTCATCAGCACACGGCTGACAGCCATTAAAGATACTCTGCCTGAAACAAAAGCTGCCACGCCTGTTTCAACGAATGGTAAATACATTTATCTTTCTTTCCTGTTGTGCTCCACCTTGACGGGGACAGCCTCTTTCATCTATGAAATAGGCTGGATCAGAATGCTCAGCCTGGTACTGGGAAGTTCGACCCACTCGTTTGAACTCATGCTCAGTGCCTTTATTCTTGGGCTGGCCCTTGGAAGTTACTGGATACGAACACGAGCCGATCAGTATGGCAACATCATCAAGATGCTGATAACCGTCCAGGTGTTCATGGCATTTTTCTCCGTTTGCTCAGTCGTATCCTATAACTATTCATTTAATATCATGAAGTTTTTCATGGCCGCATTGACCCAGACCGACCAGGGATACTGGTTGTTCAATGTTTTGAGCAATGTTATTGCCCTGCTTGTCATGGTCCCGACGACAATATGCGCCGGCATGACCCTGCCGCTTATTACATCGTATCTCATCAAAAACGGCTATGGTGAAAAATCCGTCGGTCATGTCTATTCGGTAAATACCTTCGGAGGCATTGTCGGAGTCATTGTTGGTATTAATTTGCTTCCGTTACTTGGATTGAAAAACACCATCCTGCTCGGTAGTGGCATCGATTTGTTATTAGGGCTTTTTCTTTTTGTCTATCTCGCTGACAAAAAGTCATTCGGCATAAGGATTCTCGTCAGTTACATGTCTGTCATTGTTGTTTTCCTGGGTGTCATCAGTTTTTTTCAGCTTGATCCGATAAAAATTG
>PKTW01000100.1 GCA_002868955.1 Desulfobulbaceae bacterium | reverse complement strand
GGAACCTTGTCTGCCGCTGACGCAAATGAGATAGAAGTAAAATTATGCAGAGCCAAATAAAAAAAAGTTAACATACTCCTCACAATGCTCATAGGGACCTCCTTCATTCTACTATTGAGAATGTTGACTGAAGCGCTCGCAATGGTGATCGCACATGGGGACTACCTTGCTGTATTCAAACGATATGTCAAATGGCCAGTGGAGCTTAGTCTTTGTGTTCATTATCCCCGCAACTTCCATGCCTTTAATCACACGACAGTTAGTTCCATTTACCGAATCGCGGACTGTCTTAATCGCAGAATCACATCCCAAAACGATCACGGCGTCATACTCTTTTGCCTGGTCTTGCAACTTTTTGCGCTGTCGTGTTGTCCACAGACAAAGAAAGAACTGCTGAATAACGCCGGCCTCGAACTTTGTTGTCTTCACGCCTTTTTCAAGCAATTGAGATTTTAATCTACCTATGTACCTTTCCAGGGGGGGTGATTTAAGCAGACTTCCAAAAAACTGCAGGAATGGTTTGTCTTCGCCCATGGCAAGACTAGCTCCAGCACACATGTTGCAGGCAGCGATCAATGCAGAACCTGTCCCCTCGACTTCTGAAACTACATCCAACGCCTCAAGATGGATTGGCATTTTCTTGTCCCCCTAAATTTGAAATACTAAACAATCCCGAGGCATTGGAAACCTCAGCACCGAATCAATAATATTGTGAGATTATATGAAAACTATAAAATGCAGCTGGCATTTAATCAAGTGCCACAATGTGTTAGGAATGTGGATTTAAGAGAATTATAGATGTCTTGCCAAAACAGTAACTATTTTAGCTCAAAATGGAAGTTATGCTGTGTACTGGCAATCTTGACTGGGCAATCAATTCATAGAGTCCAGCTGTATAGCAGAAACTTAAAGTTCTGAATCAAAAAAAGCAGGGCGTAATACCCTGCTTAACATTATTATTTTTTTAGTCCGTATTAATTCTTTGTATCAATAACCATAACACGTTGATCAGATTTATTGTGGCTGTATCCCCGCTTGCTTGACAATATTTTTTACGGTATCCATCTCTTTGTTGACTTTCAGCAACCTCAAGATGGGTTAAGATGGGTTGCATAAATGTTGAGTTCATTTGCCGCCAACGCTGAGGGAAGTCAACCCTGCGCCAATATCTGCTCCAATGCTGTCTGATTTGGAGTAACAAAGGGGGGAGAAGTTGGCACCTTCGCAAGTAATTCCAAAAAATGTTCAGTCTTCCCTTGTGCAGGAAGCATATGTGCTGAAAGTATTATTTTCGGATTAATTCCACGAATTTTGTCCAGTGCCCCTCCAAATACCTTTGGCTCAACCATATGAAGCCAAGGGCTGTCCGCACTGGCCCAAGTGATCATGCCTTGTGCCAGATCCCCCTCTGTAACATCATCAAGATTTTGAACCGGCGAAGGGATGATAGCGCCAAAGCAATCGGCAGAGAAAAAAGCCTCTGATTTATTATCGTAGATGCCTATAGTAGTCGGATTATCAAACAGGGGCGGCCTGACGGCGGTAAGCGTCCGGTCGCCTACATTGATACTTTCTCCGGGATTTAGCCAGTTAACTCTATGCATGGGTACAGACCAGGCCGTGCTCATCCTCAACACTGCTAAGGAGTTCGCCACAAGCCGTGCCTGAGGGGCTGCTTCAAGCACTTTCAGTATACTGCCGGTATGATCCGCATCGTCGTGGGTGAGCCAAACCCACCTCAAATCCTGGGGATCTATGACCTCTCTCAGAGCCTCCATAAATTCCTCACTTTCAATCCCCATTCCAGTATCAACGAGGACTGGCTCTTTTGCTTTGATCACGAATGCGTTTACTGGAAGGAATCCTGCACCAGGAATTGGGAAATGGGCAGGGAGAATGTCAATGTCAGGGATTACTTGGTAGGGTTTATTCATTGGACACACCTCCTAAAGTTTCATGTAAAAATGGTTCGTTCAGTTTCTAATAGAAACTGAACAAGTGGAATGACGATGTTGGCCAGTCAGTCTCATCTATTTTGTTTTGTGGCTTGTCACCCAGGATAAGACGTGAAATGCCCATTCCTGGGCAGATGCCCGTAATGGCTGCAAAATAAAAGAAAATGGGAGGTGCATAAAGAAGCCAGTGAACAGTAGCGAATCCCGTGAGCCATATACCTGCCTAGATAACAGAGCCAACTAGAAAAACAAATAACCTCATGGAGCTACCAATCAAATATTCACGCATCGCGATCTCCTTTGTAAAAATATATCTAAAAGAATAGTATAATTAAACCAATAAGATTACGTTTGGGGATGTCAATATAGAGGTGCAAATATATTGTTAGGAATGAATGCTACATTGGATTTCACACTGCTTGCCAAAATCTTAACTTTTTTAACTCAGATTCGTAGTTTCCATGTGGAGTGGACATCTTAACGTCCCAAACAAAATATACCAAATGTAAAAAGCCGGTGAGGGAATTTCTGATCCCAGCGCCGACTTTTCAAGCGTATAGGCTCAATAATAATGTTGATTAACCTATCAAACCATCAGGCTATCAACCCTCCATGGCTTTCACAGCCTCGTCAGTTGTAAGGACAGCGTTGGCAATATAGCCATAGTTGATGAGCGCCGCCTGATAGCCATCGCCCAGCTCGGGATGCTTGGCACCGGCGGTAGCGTCTTTTACCACAGTTACCTCAAAACCCTGTTCTATCAATTCGCGCAGATGAGCTTCTACACACAGGTTGGCTGACATGCCTCCCAAAAGAACCTTGTTAATGCCTCGCTTGCGAAGCTGCAGGGCAACATCGTTATTCTCTGGACCATAAACTTTGTGGGGGCTGGATACAATGGTCTTCCCGTCCTCTATGTATGGTTTGTAGCGTTCCAACCAATCGGCACCTGACCCTTCGAAACCCTCTAGATCCAATGCACCACTTCGGTCAAACATTTTAATGTCATGCATTACATTCTCAATGGTTCCCCCGAATTTCCAACCATGGTCGGTGGGGTAATAGTAATGGGGCGAGATGAAGACCTTGAACCCTTTGGCCTTGGCGGCCTTGAAAAGCCTCTCGATGTTTTCGACAGTCTTGTTCTCCTTGACGCTGTCCCCGACTAACCCCCAAGTTACACCTTTCTCACTAAGGAAGTCGTTCTGCACGTCGGTTAATAGTACTGCTGTGTCTTTATTATTAATATTCATGGCTTTTCTCCTTCTTCTAAAATGAAATATACTTTTCAAAATAAAAAAGCTGAATCACCTTTTATAGGTAACCCAGCTATCTTTTAAAAGACCTGAGGCTTTCCGCCCCATCTTCTCAAATGGTTCGACTTTTTCTATAATATTCTATGATTAAACAATATGTCTGAAATGTAAAACAGTCAACTATCTCTTGTGCCACAATGTGGTAGTAAGGAGTAGGAGGCGCGAACTTCGCATTGCTTGCCACATTGTTGACTCTAAAATGAAAAAAAACCAGTTAAGGTGTGCACTGGCAATGTTAACTTTTTGGATGGGATCGCTAGTGATGATTAATAGCAGCTATCAAAACCCAGTTTCCAACAAAAAGGACCCAAAAACCTCAGAATTAACTGAAGGGGGGGCTGACACATCACTACATTTTTCGATTACGAAGGGATTGGGCTCCAGTGCACCTAAACCGTGGGAACTTCTCGGGGCTCCCGGGGCCTCACGGCATCCAGGACACTGGAGCAAGATGTGTATGTGGATAATTATTAATCTTTCTAAATATATAAAAACTATTTTATATATAAATCAATCGCCCACCCGTCGTATTTCCTGGAGTATTTTTATTTATCAGGTTTAAGAATTGTTTATGGGAATGGCATCACCTTCAATGTCTGTGGCATTGCCAGAAAAACCTCTAGCAATGGAGTCGCTCCCGTCGTAGAAGTTTTAAAACTAAATGTCGTACAACCCCCTAAGGAAATAGTTATAAATAATTGCTTAATAATATTTGCAATAATGTGTCAATTAAAAAAATAATATATTTCTATCAATATAATTTAAAGTTTAATATAATGCGTAATATATACATTTAGTATATATAGAATTGGTTGGGTAATTACTAAAACTGGGAGATGGGAAATGGGCAGTGATTTACAGGATATTTTCAAGCTAGCGGCCAAGCACTTTTATAAAAAATACAAGAAACAAGGCGGTTCCCAGGCAGAAATAGCCGAGAAGCTAGGAATCACCCAATCCTATGTGTCTGCCGTTATGGGCGGTTCCAAGACTGCTTCGCTTGAATTGCAGAACCAGATAGCCAATATACTGTATGGTCCCTTTGAGGAATTTCTTGCTGTAGGCCGCAAGATTCATAAAAATATTGATCCTGAGAAGAAAGAACAGCCTGAACCAAAAGAGGGTGTTGAAAAACTAATCGCTGAACTTACATACTATGTGATGGATCATCAGCGTATAGAAAGGGAGCTGGCAGAGACCAAAAACTTTTACGAAAACATCGTGCAGAACCTTCAATCCGGTGTGCTTGTCACTGATAGTGATGACACAATATTTTTCGCCAATCGGTTCATGTCCGTTATAGCCGGTATCCCTTCAGAACAATTGATGGGTGTCAATATTATTGGTGGGAAAGATATATTTCCTGAAGCAGACCTGACGGAATTTGCAAAAAAGTATATGCAGGCCAAGAAATCACTCGCCCCCCTTTTTTATGAAAGCATCAAAGTCATTACTCCAGGTAGCCGTATGGCATACCAGTCCGGTTGGTTCATACCAAAGATCAAGGAGGGGCAATACGATGGCATGACCTGCACAATTCGTGATACAACGAAGTCCCAGGAACTCAGCATGCTGCTTAAAATTTCATTGGATAACAACCAATATGCAATTGGCATTACAAAACAGGTTGAACCGGGTGTATATGCAAACACCTATTTCACCAATAAAAAGATGCGGCAATTATTTGGTCAGGAAGACACAGAATATACAGAAATTTCTATCCAAGAGTCGCTCATAAAATGCGAGAAATTTATTCGCAATAAAAAAGAGTGGCGGGAGTTTCTTCGTAAGAATTTTAAAACAGGGAAAAAGGGGTCAGTAATAATAAAACACACTAACGGCAAGCAATACAGGTGGACCAGTGAAACTTTACTGGATAATGATGGAAAACCCTGGGGCAGAATCGCAGTAGTGAAAGAGGTGAGCAAGGGCAGAAGAAAAAAAGATACCTAAACTTTATGAGATGAACAGCGCCATTACAAGTATTCATCAGTGTATTGAAATTCTGTCCTCATTGGTTGTTTAGATTTATTTGTACCTGCAAAACAAGGTATTGCGAAGCCTCATTTCAGGGGTTTCCCCGATAGTATTTTCTGTCATAGTGCTTACATTTACTATTATTATAAAGTTTATTAGTAATTCTCAGTTGATAATTTATGGCCAAGAATGGTCAATTGTCTTAAATTCAGGTCAAAAAGGAGTATGAAGTGGAAAAGAGCGACACAGTTAAATTTACAAAAGTTTTTATGTATTCTGTTTTAGCGCTGTTTTTGGTTGGCAGTATCATCAATTGTGGTGGTTCCTCCACAGGTTCTGCCCAGGTCCAGGCACCAACGATCTTGATCCAGGATTTCATTGCTAAGCACGAGACCATGGTTGATAAATCTCTTGTTGACTTTTATGTTACAGATGAACAGCCTTTTGTTGCAGCTGCAGTAGACAGAAGAATTGGTGAGGAAAAAGTCGCAGGTGAACTCGATAAACTGCAGCATGCTACTTTTGATTTTTCCAATTTGCAGATAGATGTTGTTGGCGAGAAAGAAGCCTATATCAATGATGAACCTAAAAAAATTATCAAGGTTACCGTGTCCGGCAGTTACATAATGAAACAGGAGGACGGTGACAAGACCATCGCGGCTAATGATACTATTATCCTTCTTGAGATGGTTGATAATAAATGGAAAGTGACTGAAAGAATCAATCCCTGGAGCTAATTTCTTCATGTAGCTCAGAATTCTTTCCTGACATAAAAAAGGGGCACCCGAGATCGGGTGCCCCTTTTTTATGGTTTATGAAGCAGATTTCTCCTGATGGTAATCATTTCATTGTATCAGGAGATATTTTTCTTTTTATATCAATCACCGGGGTGGAATCAAGTATATCCAGGCCCCTGACCGTCAGTATATTGTCATGTATATCTTCGACCAACAGCTCTGAAACTGCGATCGGGTTCGGCCTGACCGGGCTTCGAGTAGAGAAAATGCCGCGCTTTGGTTTTGAAGTGTCACCGCGGGGATGAACCCGCAGAATAGTGCGGTCGGCCCTGTCCAACCAGAAGAGCACAACAATTGTATCCCCCTTCCAAATGCCCTGAAGACCCTCACGGAATTCCGGGAAAATTTCAATGGTTCCCGCATGCTCTGATTCATCAAAGTTTTTGGGAGTCTCTTCTCTTTTTTTTAAATCGCAATGCAGGATTCCGATAGGCCGGATAGTAATGGCAGTCATATTTCTTTCCTTTGTTATAGTATATATTAGTTTCCAGACGTCAACTATACTTTATTATCATGGTCGGAACAGTTAAAAGTTGCCGGTTTGCATTGCTTCAGTGCAAGAAACCGGTGTAGGAACATGAGTATCGGTTGCATATGTGTCATATATGCGTGTAAATTAAAATAAACGATTGAAACAGGATCTATTTAAAGTGCAGCCATAATGAGAGTGGAGCTTGATTGTGACCGACGACACTATGGAAAGGATAAGGAAGGAGTTTCCCAATCTTCCGGACCGGTTGCTTGGTTTGGGGGAGATGGCTGAAAACCTGTGGTGGAGCTGGCATCCTGCAGCCCGCATGGTATTCAAGTCCCTGAACCGGCAGGCCTGGAAAGAGAACCTGCACAACCCGGATAAAACACTGAAGGAGCTTCCTCCGGAAAGACTTGCTGAGGCCGCAAAAGATCCGGATTTTCTCAGGCATTATGATTTGGTGCTCTCCCAGTTTCACAAGTATCTCGAAAAAGGTTTATGCTCTATGCTGAGCACTGTGTGCGAGCGGGACACTCCTGGTATTGCCTATTTTTCGGCGGAATACGGTTTGCACCATTCCCTGCCTTTTTACGCAGGTGGGCTCGGTTTCCTGGCCGGGGATTTCATCAAAGAGTGCAGCGACCTGCAGGTGCCGCTTGTGGCTGTGGGCTTCATGTATCCGGAAGGCTATGTCCTGCAGCGTATACGCGAAGACGGCTGGCAGGAAAATTTCGATCAACCCCTGGATCGTGAGGCAGCCCCCATCAACAGAGTGTTGGACACAAATGGGGAGCAGGTGGTGGTCAAGGTGCCATTTATCGAGCCGCCGATTTATGTCAGTGTATGGAAGGTTGACGTGGGCAGGGTGCCACTCTATCTGCTTGACACCGATATCGAAATAAACGATCCCTGGAACAGGTCAATATCATCAAGGCTTTATGCCGGAGACATCGAGCAGAGATTGCGGCAGGAGATAGTCTTAGGCATAGGGGGCATGGAGGTGCTGGAGCATCTTGGGATCAAACATTCCATCCTGCATCTGAATGAAGGCCATGCAGCCTTTGCCCTGCTTGAAAGGATCAGGGACAAGGTCGAGGCCGGACACAGTTTTGACGAAGCGCGCCAAACTGTGGGAGACACGACTATTTTCTCAACGCATACTCCTGTGAAGGCTGGGCATGATGTTTTTCCCTTTGAACTGATGGGAAAATATTTCCAGGATTATTGCTCAACACTCGGTTTGCAACATGATACATTTCTGCAGTTGGGTGTCCATCCTGATGAACCCCAAAGCGGTTTTAACATGACCGCCTTTGTATTGCGTATGGCAGGTCATCTCAACGGCGTGAGCAGGAGGCATGGCGAGGTGGCCCGCAAAATGTGGAAGAATCTATGGCCGGGCGTTGATGAGGATAAGGTTCCCATCGATTATGTTACCAACGGTGTGCATGTGCCAACCTGGATTGAACCGAAGATGTTGCTGCTCTTCAATAAATATCTGGGTCCGGACTGGCTGGATGAGCATAACAATCCCTATATCTGGGAGCTGGTTGACGAGATTCCTGACAAAGAGCTCTGGGATACCCACATGTGGTTGAAGATCAAGCTGATTGATGCAATCCGTGAGCGGGCCAGGCGCCGTTGGATCGACGATCGGCTTAATCCTTCCCTCATGATGTCGGGAGGTACGTTGTTGGACCCGACAGTTCTGACTATTGGCTTTGCCCGGCGTTTTACAACGTATAAGAGAGCAGATCTTATTTTATATGATATGGAGAGGCTCAAAAAACTTTTGATTGACCGCTGGCAGCCTATCCAGATTATTTTTGCAGGCAAAGCCCATCCCGCAGATGATCCGGGCAAGAGAATCCTGCAGCGCATTGTTAATGTAGCCCGTGATCCGGAATATGGAGGAAGGATTGCCTTTGTCGAAGATTATGGTGAGCAGTTCGCCCAGTATCTGGTGCACGGAGTCGATATATGGCTGAACAATCCTTTGCCGCCCATGGAGGCATGTGGCACCAGCGGAATGAAAGCCGGTTTGAACGGGGTGCCCAATTTAAGCATCCTGGACGGCTGGTGGCATGAAGGCTATGATGGCAGGAATGGATGGGCTTTCGGGGAAGAAAGCACCGAATCAAACCGTGACAGAACGGATGCCGAAGCCATATACCGGCTGTTTGAGGAAAAAATCATCCCGCTCTTTTATCAATCAGGAAATCATGAGATATCCCAAGAATGGGTCAGCATTATGAAAGAGTCTATGAAGATCTGCGGTTCCAGGTTTTCTGCGCGCAGAATGGTTATTGATTATATCACGAAATTTTATGTTAAAGCCTTGCAGAAGAGAGAGACATAAATTTTATACTATGTGATTCATTAAAATTCTTAGGAAGAATATATGGCAGAAAAGAACGCAGGAGAATTCGGCTGGAGCCAGGAGATGGGCATATCGCTGCACGATAAGATCAAAAATGATCTGAAAAATGCCATGCTGCAAAGGAAAAATGATATCCGGGACACGATTCGTGTCGTAATGGGCGAATACCCGAAATTGACTGTGCCCATTACACTGGAAAGTGGCAAGAAGACATTTCGGGTCAAAAAACCTGAAGAGATAAGCGATGATGATCTGCTCGGGATTATCCGCGGTTTGGTAAAATCAGAGAAAACGATTCTGGAACTGCAGAACAAGGAAAATTCACCGTATCTGCATGTGCTAGAATCATACCTGCCTAAAATGGCGAACCGGGATGAAATCTTGGTTTGGATCAATGAAAATATTGATTTTTCTGACTACAAAAGTCCTATGCAGGCCATGGCTCCCATTATGAAGCATTTCGGCAAATTTGCAGACGGTAATATGGTGAAAGGCATACTGCAGGAGTTGTCTCAGGGGTAAGGTTTTATTCCTTTTACTCAATGGTGTAGTGTGTCATGCAGAAAACATTGATCCTGTTAGGTGTGGTATTTCTGGCAGTGGGGCTTCTCTGGCCATGGCTCGGGAAATTCCCCATTGGGCGTCTGCCGGGTGATATTGTCATTGACAGGCCCAACCTGAAAATTTACTTCCCCATCACAACCATGATAATTATCAGCATTATTATTTCCATCGTGTCCCGCTTTTTTAGAAAGTGACTGGAGAGACTTTGCCTTACAAGAAAAATTTGAGATTGTATTTTTTTTGCCTTTATGTTCAGTCAAGATTTCCATTTTTGAGTGGACTGGTTAAAATTATCTGAGATGCTATAAATTGATTTTTCAGTATGTTTTTTTCATAAAAGGAGATTGCAATGGGTAAGATAGGCAGGAATGAGACATGTCCCTGCGGTAGTGGTAGAAAGTTCAAGCGGTGTTGTCTGGGGAAGCAGCAAACCGTGAGCCGTAACCTTACTGAAGTGCAGAAAACGCAGATTTCTCTGCAGAATGCCATTAGCACAATACAGAAGGCAGCTTCACAGGGCGTGCAGAATGTTCATGAGCTAGGGGTGTTCGTTCTTTTTTCCACCACAGGCGGGGATGCATGGCTGCTTGAAGTGACGGATTCAGACGCTCTGCAGGTTGCAGCCGCTCAGGAAATTCTGACCGTGGATTTTGAAGAAAATCCTGAAACCATTGAAATCAACTGGTCTCATACCTTCGAAATAAAAGACAGGCAGTTTGTTATAACTGCTTATAAAGATAAGAAAATTGAAACAATTGAAAATTATCCGACCCATCCGATCAGGGCGGCGATTAAGCGTATCAAGAAAAAGTATTCGCCTGAATTGCTCGAAAGCGTCCATGTAGATCAGGAGCAATCCCCCAAAGAGGTCTAGCCTGAACAGGAACAGCGAGTGCATTCCCCGTAGCCTTGCTGCGGGGTTAAAGAGCGAATCTGATAAAATTTACATCCTTACCTCAGGAGATTCTCCGCGGCTCGAAGTCTACGCTTATCTGCCGCGGGGAGATTCAATTATGCTGTTTGACTGTTGAAGCGCTTTTACTTTGAAACTTTATTTGCGATTTATCCCCTTGGCAGCCATCATGGGGATGATTTTTTACTTATCCCACCAACCGGGCGATTTTGTCAAATTGCCCCAGCTTGTAGCTGTAGACAAGCTGTTGCATGGTATTGCCTACGCCATCCTTGCCGGCACATTTCTCTACAGCCTTTACCCCTTCATCCATGATTCCAACCGTGCTGTTACATGTATCATAGTCGTGGTGATGTGCATATTGTTTGGAGTAAGTGACGAGTTTCATCAATCCTTTGTCCCGGGGCGCTTTGTGAGCGCCTGGGATGTGGCAGCTGACGGTTGCGGGGCCCTGCTTGTTGTTGGGTTATGGTACAAGCTGTCAGCAAAAAAGCGCCGAGAATTAATCTTGACAAGTGACAAAAAAGGTTCTTAGTTTTTTTTAATTAGTTTGTCGGGCCATCTCCAGCATTGTATATTCATTTACATGAAGCACTGTGGCGAAGTACTAAGCGACAGTGTCATTTTATTTCACAACGCTTTGACCGGCAGAGGTCTTGACCCTCAGCAGAATTATATGACAGACAAACCCTCATACAGCGAATTGCAGAAAAAGATAAAGGTCCTTGAACAGGAGCTTGCCGGACACCGCAGTATAGAAAAGCTGTTATGGGAGAAGCAGGACCAGCTCTTTAAGGTTCTCGACAGCCTGGAGGCTGTTGTTTACGTGGCTGACATGCAATCCTATGAAATCATTTTTGCCAACCTCTACACTGAAGAACTCTTTGGCCACATTACCGGGAAAACCTGCTGGAAGGTGCTGCAATCAGGCATGACGGGCCCCTGTCCTTTCTGCACCAACAATAGACTTGTTACCCCGGAAGGCAGGCCCAAGGATACGATTTTGTGGGAAATGCAGAAAAGTAATGACCGATGGTACTCCATCCGTGATAGAGCGATAGACTGGTTTGACGGCAGGGTTGTACATTTGCAGATAGCAGTCGATATATCTGACCGCAAAGAGGCTGAAGCGGCTCTGCAGGCAAGCGAAGAAAAATTCCGCACCGTGGCAGACTTTACCTATGACTGGGAATACTGGATCAATGAACTGGGCAACTTCAATTATATCTCACCTTCCTGCGAGAGAATTACCGGTTACAGTGCCAGGGAATTCGAAGAAAATCCTGCATTGTTGCTTGACATAATCCATCCTGATGACAAGCAGAATTTCAGCAGACATTTAGATGAAGAGCTGCAAAGCTCCAAGGTCTGCCACTTGAATTTTCGCGTTATAACCCGAACAGGAGAAGAGCGCTGGATCTCCCATTATTGTCAGCAGGTCCATGGAAATAATAAAAAATTCCTGGGCCGGCGTGCCAGCAACCGTGATATCACTGAGCAGAAAAAGGCTGAGGAAATCATCAAGCTCAACGAAATGCGTTTGGAAGCATTGCTTACACTCTATGAAATGCAGGACCTGCCCATTAGGGAACTGTGTGAATTTGTCCTTGAGGCCTCACTGCCGCTTACAGGAAGTGCTATAGGCTTCATGGGATTTCTCAATGATACTGAATCCCAGATGACCATACATTCCTGGTCGAAAAGTGTCATGGCCGAATGTAAAATTCATGAAAAGCCGATAGTTTTTAATATCGTCGAGGCCGGTGTCTGGGGCGAGGCGGTCAGAAAACGGTGCCCGGTTATTATCAATGATTATAATGCATCTCCCCTGCAGAAGGGAGTGCCGGAAGGCCATGTGGATATTGCAAGATTCATGGCGGTGCCTCTCTTTGATAAGGAAAAGGTAGTCGCAGTTTCAGCCGTGGGCAATAAACGTGAGGATTATGGGGAAAAGGATGTAAAACAGCTGCAGCTGCTGATCGAAGGCATGTGGCAGATCCTTAAACGCAAGCAGACCGAGG
>PKTW01000143.1 GCA_002868955.1 Desulfobulbaceae bacterium | reverse complement strand
TGTACGGGATAGGTTGTGATATTTTCAATCAGAAAGCAATCAAGAGGATTTTTCAGATCAAAAAAAGGCCCACGCATAAACCCTTCAGTTTTATGTGCTCAAGCCTGAAAAATGTCAGCGATTACGCCCATGTTTCCAATATGGCATACAGGATAATGCGCAAAGCACTGCCAGGAGCGTTTACCTTTATTCTGCCCGCAGCCAAGATTGTCCCCAAAATAATGATTACAAAACAGAAAACAGTCGGCATCCGGGTGCCCCAGAATAATATATGCTTAGACCTTATAGAGGCCCTTGGGAATCCGGTACTTACCACCAGTGCGATTCTTGATAAAGAGGGCCCGCCGCTGTCAGAAGCTTATGAATTTGAGGAGCTTTTGGGAAATAAGGTAGACCTGGTAATTGATGGGGGCATGGTTTACCCGGACCCCTCAACAATAGTAGATTTTTCCGGTGATGAACCTGAAATTCTCAGGCAGGGCAAAGGTGATATCAGCCGCTACTATAGCTGATTACACCTGGCAGGACCGTTTTATTTTTTTCCGATCAGGGCCTCTTTCAGGGATTTGCTCATAGCAAAGTGTAAGGTCTTGCGGGGCGGGATATCCATTATTTTTCCTGTCTTGGGGTTTTTCGTCAGCCGTGCTTTTCTCGAGCGTATGGAAAAACTGCCAAATCCACGGATCTCAACTCTCTTACCCTGGTCAAGTGATTCAGCCATTGTCTCAATAATAATATCAACCGCCTTGCTGATATCTTTTTTCAAATAACCGTCCAGGCAGTCAGTGGTTTTCTCAACCAGATCTCGTTTTAACATGCGATGCCTCAATCAAAGTGAGTAAAAGATTTTGATATATAAAACGTGTGAACATGCACTTAAACAATGCAGTGCATGTCTGTGCCAGGTGCTTATTGCACACCCCGCCATTCGAAGGAGAGGATAGGGTATAAAGGCCCGAAGTTGTCAACAAATGACTGCTCGGCGCTCGTCAAAAGGTTGAGTATGGAGAACTTTCTTTCAACTTTAGGGTAGATGAGCTGGGGGTCTTTTGTGTCAAGTCCGCCCAAATCGGCAGCAAGCATAATGGCATCGGTAAAATTCCCCAGGCTGTCAATGAGGCCGACTTCAAGCGCCTGCTCCCCTGAATAAATCCTGCCGTCTGCCAAGTCGTAAATGGTTTCCTCCGGCATGGACCGGGACTCTGCAATATCCCGGACAAACTGGGTGTAAACATTATCGATCAAATCCTGCATAAGATTTCGTTCTTCATCGCTTAAGGGCCGATTGCTGGCACCTACATCCTTGAGGGGCCCGCTTTTTATCACTTCACTTTTGTAGCCGATCTTTTCATATAAACTCTCAAGATTGGGGAATTTTACAATGACTCCTATGCTGCCTGTCATGGTGCCGGGATTAGCGATAATATTGTCTGCTCCCAAGGCGGCATAGTAGCCACCGGACGCTCCCATGGAGCCCATTGAAGCCACCACGGGTTTTACCTCACTGGTGCGTTTAACTTCTGTGTAAATTTCCTGTGATGCACCGACAGCACCGCCCGGGCTGTCAATGCGCAGTACGATGGACTTCACGTTGGGGCTGTTCCTGAGTTCCGTCAGGTGTTTCAGTATCGGTTCAGATGAAACGATCAAACCCTTGAGTTCAATGATACCAACCCCTTCTTTTTTGGCAAAAATATCGGTATTGGGGCCATGCGAGATGAGCGAAGAAATAAGCAGGGATATTCCCGCCAGAAAAAGGAAGAATATCCCTGTCAGTACAAAAAGCCCTAAAAGAATAGGATGTTTTTGGCGAAATGAGCTCATGGTGTGCAAACAGCAGACAGCTAGGTCATGCACATGCAGCAGTTGTCAATTGTTTAACACCTGAAGCACATACAAGACCTGCAGAACGGTGTTCGTTAGTCCTTGTCCTTATCGGTTTCCGCTTCAGCATCTTCGGCATCGGCCTCATCAGCGGGTTCTAGTTCTTCAGCCGCTGCCGTTTCTGCTTCTTCCGGTGCCGCTTCTACCTCTTCCGCTGCCGTTTCTGCTTCTTCCGGTGCCGCTTCTGCC
>PKTW01000178.1 GCA_002868955.1 Desulfobulbaceae bacterium | reverse complement strand
CGGTATGGCTGGTATGGCAATGTGGACCCTGGTAGAGTGGCTGCACCGGGGTAAACCGACAACACTTGGCGCTGCCTCAGGAGCGATTGCCGGTCTGGCAACCATAACTCCTGCTGCAGGTTTCGTGGGACCAAACGCTGCGGTGATAATCGGTTTAATTGCAGGTGCTTCCTGTTATTATGGAGTTTCGTTGAAGGGACGTTTGGGATATGATGACAGTCTCGATGTTGTCGGGATTTATGCCTTTGCGCTGAGCTGGGTAATGTTCAAGGCTGTTGATATGACAATGGGCCTGCGGCTCGCCATGGATTCAGGGGAAAGCGGGCTTGATTTAAGTGAACACAGTGAAACAGCATACAGTTAATAAAGATATACCTGTATATACATATAAAAGGAGAGTGCCATGAAAAAAATTGAAGCAATTATAAAGCCTTTCAAGCTCGATGATGTGAAAGAGGCCCTGAATGATATGGGCATTAAGGGAATGACAATTTCAGAGGTAAAGGGGTACGGCCGCCAAAAGGGGCACAAGGAAATATACCGCGGTGCAGAATACATAGTTGATTTCATTCCCAAGGTAAAGATGGAGATCATTGTTGATGCTTCTCAGGTGGATGAAGTGATTGAAACAATAATCCAGGCAGCCAAAACCGGGAAGATCGGCGACGGCAAGATTTTTGTCCTGCCTGTTGATGAGGTCGTCAGGGTTAGAACAGGTGAAAAAGGCGTGGAAGCAATTTAACAATTGGTTTGTCTTGAGAAGTGCTATGCGAAACTCCAACATTGTTTTTTAATCAAGCCGGACATAAAGACGTATTTTCAGAAATGGCTCAGACAGCACTAGAACCCAAGAATTATTCAGGACTTCAGGCCCGGCGGCAGGCCCTGGATGCATACTGGCAGCAGGGAGTTGGCGGTAATGCTCTTCTGCGTAAACATTCTGATTTTATTGATCATCACCTGGCAGAAAGTTTTAAGAAAAGTGCTCCGGCTGCGGAAGGTTTTGCCCTGGTCGCCCTGGGCGGCTATGGCAGGCAGGAGCTTTATCCGTTTTCAGACATTGATCTGATGATTCTCTACGATCCAGCCCATAAAGACGAATTGAACAGTCTTGTTGAGACAATTCTCTATCCGCTTTGGGATACCGGGCTTGAAGTCGGGCACGCCGTCCGGACCCCGGATGAATGCATGGCCTTTGCCGCTGAAGATTTCTTTTTCAGGGTGGCAATGCTGGACGCGAGGCTTTTGGTTGGTTCTGCAACACTGTTTGGAAAACTTACAGAAATGTATAAAAAGGCCTATATCGAAGGAAGGCGCCAGGAATTTCTTGATGATATGCTGAAGCAGAGAACAAAACGCGAAAGCCAGTACGGACGCCACACCTACCTCCTTGAGCCTCATATTAAAGAGGGCTGCGGCGGCTTTCGTGATATCCAGTCCATGGTCTGGACCGCCCATGTGGTATTTGGGCTGAAGGACCTGGAGTCGCTTAATGAAGCAGGGTTGCTGAGCCAGGAGGAACTCAACAGGTTTGAGCAGGCCCAGGATTACTTGATCCGCATCCGCAACCGTTTGCATTATGTAAGCGGCAGAAAAAATGATCAACTTTTCTTTGAGCATCAGAAGGAATTGGCCCAGGCCTTTGGTTTTACAAATAAAGAGGAATTACTTGGTGTAGAGCATTTCATGCGTGAAGTTTATACGCATATGCAGACAATCTCTGTGACCACGGATCTTTTTTTTGAGCATGTTGAAGAAGTCCTGAAGGGGGAAGAAAGCTCTAAGAAAGGGAAGGTTCTTGAACCGGACATTGAAGTAAAGCATGGCAGGATTCACCTGGTGAATTCAGAGCATCTCAAGGAAAAACCGAAACTTTTCATGCGTCTCTTTTATCAATCTGCCAAGACAGGCAAACCGCTGCATTTCAGAACGCGTAAAGCCATAACAGCTAAACTGCATCATATAGATGACAAGCAGCGTCATTCCCGCAGAAACGCCAAGCTCTTCCTCGAAATCCTTCTTTCGGCCAAACCTTTCAGCGTCCTGGAAGATATGCTTGATACCGGTTTTTTGACCTCCTATATTCCTGAACTGGCCATGGTAGAATCACTGGCACAGCATGATGTGTATCATGTTTTCACCGTTGATCGTCATCTTGTCCAGACCATTAATGAACTCGAAAAGTTACGAGAAGAAGAGGTCAATATCTACACAGTCATTAGTTCTCCGCATATTCTGTTCCTGGCCGGACTGCTGCATGATGTCGGTAAAGGCCATGGTCATGGTCATGCAGAGCGGGGAGCTGACTTGGCTCGGCAGGTGGGTGTAAGACTGAATCTGAAAACAGATGAGCTTGATACCCTTGATTTTCTCGTGCGCAATCATCTTTTCCTTTCTCATACAGCCCTGCGGCGTGACCTTGAGGATGAAGAATTCCTCATGCGCTGTGCCACCAGGATCCACTCGCCTGGATTGCTTGCCATGCTCTACCTGTTAACCATAGCCGATGCCAGGGCAACGGGGCCGACTGTTTGGAATGATTGGAAAGCGGCTTTGCTGCTTGAGCTTTACCTGAAAATTGTTCTGTTGCTTGACAGGAAAGATATTTCTGAGCAGGAACAGACCCGCGGGGCGGAACTTGGTGCCAGATGGATCCGGGAAAAGGTTTACGAGCTGTTGCCAGAGCCAGATGATATCGATTTTGACCTTTATTCAGATGACTATTTACTTAGTTTTCCACCCGAGGTTATAGCTGAGCATATAACTCAGGCAAAAAAACTGAAAAAACAGGAAGTTTTGTTTTCCCATAAGCCAAACAAAGAATCCTGGTCAATTCTGGTCATGACAAAGGATCGGCCCGGTTTGCTGACCAGAATTTTTGGCGTGCTTGCACTGCACAACCTTAATGTTTTGGCAGCAAAAATCTTCACCTGGGCTGATGGTACCGTAGTTGATACAATTGAGGTTTCCTCTGCAATATCAGAATCTTATGATGGTCAGGATTGGACGGCCATGGGAAATGAACTGCACCTGGCCATTCAACAGCGTCTGGGGCTGGAATTTCGCTTAAGCCGAAAGCTAGCGCCATTGCGCAACAAACCGCAGGGAGTCCAGCAGCGTCTAGCTGCAAAAGTGAAAATAGATAACAGGGCATCGGAGCTTTATTCGGTTATCGAGGTGTTTTCCGAGGATAGGATTGGCATTCTCTATGATATTACCAAAACCCTTTCTGACTTCGGCATAAGTATTTATCGGGCCAGGATTAGCTCCAAGGCAGACCAGATCGTAGATGTTTTTTATGTGCTTGACCATGACGGTAAAAAGATCGAAGATCCTGCCTTTACAAACGAACTGCAGCAGGGATTGCTTTATGGAGTCAAAAATGTATAAGAGTAAAAGATGGAAACAAAAGGAATAATAGAGCTATAAAATGCGATTCCTATTCCAGAAAGAAGAATAATTTAACCATAAAGTAAAAGGAGAAAAAAATGACTAGAGCGCAAATTATGAAAAGCATCAAGGACAAGAACGTCCAGTTTTTTAGACTGCAGTTTATCGATATAAACGGCATCATGAAAAACGTGGCCGTGCCGAAAAGCCAGATCGAAAAAGCCCTGGATGGCGACATGATGTTTGACGGATCCTCCATTGACGGCTTTGTGCGCATCAATGAATCTGACATGTACTTGAAACCTGATTACAATACCTTCACAGTATTGCCCTGGAGGATCAAAGAGGGCGTGTCTGCTGCCAGGATCATCTGCGATGTCTACATGTCCGACGGCAAAACCCCTTTTCACGGCTGTCCCCGTGTTAATCTGAAGCGGGTGCTTGCCGAAGCCAAGAAAATGGGCTTTACCATGAATGTCGGAACTGAAGCAGAGTTTTTCCTGTTCAAGCGTGACGAAAATGGCGATGCTACCACTACGACTCATGATACAGCAGGATATTTCACCGTGGATACTGACGATGAAGGAATTGACTGCCGCCGTGAAATTATTTTGGTCCTTGAAAAAATGGGCTTTGAGATCGAGGCTTCTCATCACGAAGTTGCCGAGGGCCAGCATGAGATAAATTTCAAGTACGCTGATGCCTTAACTGCAGCAGACAACACCGTAACTTTTAAATGGGTAGTTAAAACCATTGCCAAGAAATACGGCCTGCATGCCACCTTCATGCCCAAGCCGGTTTTCGGCATCAATGGCTCCGGTATGCACACCAACCAGTCACTGTTCAACCTGGACGGTTCCAATGCTTTCTATGACAAAAAGGACAAGATGGAACTCAGCAAGGTTGCCTATCAATATATTGCCGGTGTCACCAAAAATGCCAGGGGCTTTGCTGCGGTAACCAATCCGCTCGTCAACTCCTACAAGCGGCTGGTACCCGGTTATGAGGCGCCTGTCTATGTTGCCTGGTCAGCTATCAACCGCTCAGCCCTCATGCGAATTCCCGCTGCCCGCGGTATGAGCACCAGGGTCGAAGTACGCTGTCCGGATCCGACCTGCAACCCCTATCTGGCCTTTGCCATGATGCTGAACTCTGGTCTTGACGGCATCAAGAACAAGCTGGCCCCGCCGCCGTCAACCGATGTCAATATCTACCAGATGACACCCGGCCAGATGCGGAAGGCAAAGATCAAGAGCATGCCTGCGTCCCTGCTGGAAGCCCTTGAGGAACTGAAGAAAAATTCCATTGCCAAGGAAACCCTTGGACCGCACATTTTCGAAAAATACGTGGAAAGCAAAGAAAAAGAGTGGGACAGCTTCAGGATCCACGTCACCGATTGGGAACTTGAGAACTACCTGAAGATTTATTAAATATTAATAAGTCGTGACAAAGAAAAGCCCGGGGTTTAGAGCCCCGGGCTTTTGTATTACTGCGAATATTTTATTGTTTGAAGATATTACTTTTTGACCTTGAATTTCTTAGGGTCAATTCCGTACTGGTGGATCTTATAATTAATGATCCTGAGGCTGGTGTCGAGTTCCTGGGCTGCCCGGGTCTGGTTGCCGCCTGTTCTTTTCAGGGCCTCGATTATCAACTCTCTCTCATAGTTCTCAACCGCACCTGCCAGTGACATAGCCTGCTTCGAGTTGACGCTCTCCGATGTTTGCAAACTGGGGGGCAGGTGGTAACTCTTGATCGACTCCTCGTCGCAGATGAGAACGGCTCTTTCGATACAGTTCTGCAGTTCCCTGACATTGCCGGGCCAGTGATACTGCAGGAGCAGATCAATGGCCGGTGTTGAAATACGCCTGATCTCTTTGGTGTTTTCTTCATTGTATTTCTTGAGAAAATATTCGGTCAGCAAGAGAATATCCGTCCTTCTTTCCCGCAGCGGCGGCAGGTAGATGGGAAAGACGTTGAGACGGTAATAGAGATCTTCGCGAAAGTGCTTGTCTGCCACAGCTTTTTCCAGATCACGGTTGGTGGCAGCCACCAGCCGCACGTCACACTTTATGGGACTGATGCCCCCTAACCGCTGGAACTCTCGATCCTGTACAACCTGCAGAAGCTTGACCTGCACAGACGGGCTTAATTCACCAATTTCATCAAGAAACAGGGTGCCGGTTTCGGCAAGTTCAAAACGTCCCTTTTTCATGGCATGGGCCCCGGTAAAGGCACCTTTTTCGTGACCGAAGAGTTCGCTTTCCAGAAGCGTTTCCGGCAGGGCGGAACAGTTGACCACGATGAAAGGTTTTTTAGCCCTGCTGCTGTTGTAGTGCAGGGCCCTGGCCACCAGTGTTTTACCGGTCCCGGACTCGCCACGCAGGAGAACAGTAGCATTGGAATCCGCAACCCGGTGCAGCATTTCAAACATTTCCTGCATGCGGCTGCTGTTGCCGATTATATTTGCAACCCGGTATTTTTCTGACAGTTCTTTCTTGAGTTCAATATTTTCCTGGGTCAACCGTTCCCGGTCCTCTTTTTCCGCCTGCACCCGTAAGGCAGTCTGGGCGATGAGGCCGCTTAAAATGGTGAGGTAGCGCAGATCGTCTTCATAGTTCAAATCCTCCTTATATTCCAGATCTATGCTCAGGGCCCCCAGGGTGCGCTTGTCATGCTTGATGGGCACACATATAAACGAATTCTGTTGTTTGCTGATATCGCCGCGTGTACCGGTCCTGTTCAAAAATTGAGTTTCCGCCCCTATGTGAGGGATGACGATAGGTTGGCCAGTGGCAACGACCCTGCCTGTTATACCCTCTCCGATTTTGTACTTCCCCTTTTTTCTGGCTTCAAGCGACATGCCATGTGCCACCTCAATTTCCAGTTGTCCCGTAAGGGGGTTGATAATGGTAACAGTGCCGTTATGCATTTTTTTACGCACAGACAGGATATCCATAATCCGCTCCAGGCTGGCACGCAGATCAGTGGATGATGCAAGAACCTTTGTCACCTCGTACAGACAGGTGATATCCTCCAGTTCCTTATTTATTATTTCTTTGTCAGGTTGGTTCATCATCTTATTACCATTTTTCAAATATGTTTTATGTAAAAGGCGATATATTACAAAATTGTTAAATATATGTCCATAAATTAATAACATGAGGCAGGAGAGCGACAGGACAAAGCGGTTGACACCCGCCTCTGAAAAGGAATAAATTCAAGAATTTAAGAAAAATATAAAAGTATGTACTGTTTAAAGGATGTTATAAAACGTTTGTGCGCCAATTTAAAATCAGAGGGGATAACTGGAATGAATACAGGAACGTTTGCTGTTGCAACGGGTAGCAGGATGGAATTTGTCGACATTACAGTCCAGATGCAAAAAGAAGTCAGCAAGTCAGGTTTAAGTGATGGAGTTTGTTATATTTACAACCCTCACACAACCGCTGGGCTCACAATAAATGAAGGAGCAGACCCGGCAGTCCAGGATGATATTGTGGCTGTTCTCAAGAAGGTCATACCAATGAACCACCCTTATAAACATTTAGAGGGCAACTCACCGGCCCATATCATGGCATCTCTGATGGGTAGCTCGGTAACCGTGTTTATTGAGAATGGCAGGCTGGTTCTCGGTACCTGGCAGAAAATTTTCTTCTGTGAATTTGACGGGCCTCGTTCAAGAAAAGTCAAATGGAAACTGCTTTAATCGCCTTTCATGCTCAAGGAGATATAATGGTCATCAAAAAGACGGCAAATAAAGATACTATGCAGGCACATGCTATTGTTTTCGGATTTGACAGGGCTACAGACGAGAAATCTTTAAGGTTATTTCTGGAGTGCTTTACAGATAAAAAACTTTTAGATGCCCTGTTGCCGAGGCTGCATGATGACGAGATTAATGCTACCGTGGATTTTCTAACAGGGATTATGCACAAGCACCTGTCTGAAAAAGAATATCACAGCCTTTTTCTGGCAGATTAAGTCCAAACGGCAAGGAGCAGCGAACAAGTGAGTTCCGGAATCATTGAAGACCTGTCAACATTTCTGCACATCCTGAAAAAGGAGTCTGAGCTGCTTGAAATAGATGCGCAGGTCGACCCGTATCTGGAGATTGCCGAAATTCATCGTCGGGTAATTGCCCGGGGTGGTCCAGCCCTGCTGTTTACCAATGTGGTCAACAGCGAGTTTCCGGTGGTTACCAACCTGTTCGGTACGAAGCGCCGCATGGAGCTCGCCTTTGGCCAGCGGCCGCAGCAGTTTGTAAAGGACCTGGTGCGGGCTGCTGAAACACTTATGCCACCAAGCCTTGAAAAGCTATGGTCAATGCGCAGCATGATATTTGCTGGGATGAAGATGGGCATGAAAACCGTCAAGTCAGGGCCCATTCTAGAGGTTCATAAAGCCCCCCCGAAGCTGATGGCGTTGCCGCTCCTGACTTCCTGGCATTCTGATGGTGGTCCTTTTGTCACCCTGCCGCTCGTCTATACTGAACACCCTGATTCCAGAGGCCATAATCTAGGCATGTACCGTATTCAGCGTTATGATGACACCACAACAGGCATCCACTGGCAGATCCATAAGGGCGGGGGCTACCATTATCATGCCGCAGAACAAAGAAACGTAGCGCTGCCGCTTACCCTCTATATCGGTGGTCCTCCTGCCTTGATGTTGGCTGCCATTGCTCCATTGCCTGAAAACATACCCGAACTCGTCCTGGCTTCGCTGCTGCTTGGCAAAAAGCTGGAAATGGTGAAAAACCCGCATGGCGGCCATCCCCTGGTAGCCCAGGCAGAGTTTGCATTTACAGGAATTGTCCCGCCGCATGTCAGGCATCCGGAAGGGCCCTTTGGTGATCATTATGGCTACAATTCCCTGCAGCATGACTATCCGGTCTTCCAGGCGCAGCATATGTATCACCGCAAAAAAGCAGTCTATCCGGCGACGGTTGTAGGGCGGCCGCGCCAGGAGGATTTTTTCATCGGTGACTTTCTGCAGGATCTGCTTTCTCCACTGTTCCCGCTGGTGATGAGCAGCGTACGCCAGTTAAAAACATTTGGTGAAGCAGGGTTCCACTGCCTGGCCGCAGCCAGGGTCATGGATCGCTATCCACGTGAGGCCTTTGCAGCGGGCTTGAGGATCTTAGGTGAGGGGCAGTTGTCCCTGACCAAGTTTCTTATCCTTACCGATGGGGATATTGACGTAGAAAACTTTGCAGCGCTTTGGCAGCATGTCCTGGCTAGGGTTAATTGGGAGAGAGATTTGTTTGTTTTTGCCAATGTTTCACAGGATACCCTTGATTATACAGGCCCATCGGTGAATAAGGGTTCCAAGGCAATGCTCATGGGTCTTGGCAAGGATACCTGCAGGCAACTTCCGGAAAGATTCAACGGCTCTCTACCGGACAGTCTCAGCCTTCCAAAAGTATTTCTGCCCGGCACCTTGGTTGTCCAAGGCCCAGGGTATGAGGCTGAAACGGACCTGGCACGTAAAACTGCTGAATGGCAGGGGCTCGGAGACTGGCCCGTTGTCATTCTTGTGGATGATTCAAAAGCAGCAACACTTAGTACGCAGGAATTTCTCTGGACCTTTTTTACCCGTTTTGAACCTGCAGCTGACATCCATGGCGCCAAAGAGTCAGTAGTGCGTTATCATGTAGGCTTGAAGCCGCCGATAGTATTTGATTGCCGGATGAAGCCCTGGTATACGGATATCCTGGAGGTGGATCCGATGACTAAACACAAGGTTGATGCCAGGATCAAGGAGATACTGCCGCAAAAGTGGCGGTAGGGATTGTGCAGGGTGATGAGTTTCAAATTTACGTTTTAAGATGATTTACAACAGGTAATCACAAATTTAAGTGGGATATTGTCAGCAAACAAAACTGCTGACGATTGACGGGAGTGATAAAGTAATGGAGTACTGGATAAAGGCACCGACATAAGTGTAAATATATTTACCCAACACTCCAGCACTCCAGTACTCCATCAAATTCAACCTCATGCAACAACGACTCCAGAAAATTCTGGCCAAGGCAGGCATTGCTTCCAGGCGCAAGGCCGAAGAGCTGATCAAAGAAGGCAAGGTCAGGGTTGACGGCAAGGTTGTCACTGAAATGGGAACCAAGGTTGACCCTGATGCCCAGGACATCGAATGTGACGGAATACATGTCGCTGCCCGTGAGAAAAAAATTTATATCCTTTTGCATAAACCTGCGGGCTTTCTTTCCACTGTAGATGATCCCCAGGGCAGGCCTATCGTAACCGACCTACTGCCACAAGTAAAAGAACGGGTTTATCCCGTGGGTAGGCTTGATCTTGACACCGAAGGGGCTCTGCTGCTTTCCAATGATGGAGAACTGGCTCAAAAAATTCTGCATCCCAGCCATGAGGTAAATAAGACCTATGTGGCAAAAGTAAAAGGCAAACCAAATACCAAGAAACTGGCTGCGCTTTCCAGGGGCATAACACTTGAAGGCAGGAAAACCTGGCCTGCCGACATCGAGGTTCTGCAGACTGAACCACAGGCGACCACAATAAAAATTATCATTCATGAAGGCAGGAAAAGACAGGTGCGGAAAATGTTTGACGCAGTCGGCCACCCCGTGCTGCAACTGAAACGGACAGCCTACGGGCAGCTGGAACTGGGAGATCTGCGGCCCGGGAAATACAGGTTTTTGAGCCCAGAGGATATTAAAATGATTTTCAGGAAGTGAATTTCCTCTTTACAATATGTTAACTGCTTGATATAAATATACCTTTATTGGCAAATTTGTTAGGATGGATGGGTTTGGCAGCAAACATCAGGCCAACGTGAACTGCTTCGGGGAGAGAAAAATGAACAAATCAGAACTGATTGAGGCGTTGTCTCAGGAAATTAATGTGCCGTTACGGGAGGCAGATTCCATCACCAATACCATATTGGATTCAATGACGGATGCCCTTGCCGCAGGCGACAGTATTGAAATTCGCGGATTTGGCTCCTTCGTGGTAAAGGAATATGGCTCGTATCAGGGCCGCAACCCGAAAACCGGCCAGAAGATAAAGGTCCCACCCAAGAAATTGCCATTTTTTAAAGTCGGCAAGGAATTACGCGAAAAAGTAAATACAAAATAGAACGGTTGGTTCCTAATCGTTTACCTCACCAACAAGATCATAGGTGTGAGCTTCGGTGATCTTAACTTGGACAAGGGCACCGGGCTCTGCAGTCCCACCTGTTATGTAAACACATCCGTCAATTTCAGGAGCCTGATACCTGGTCCTGCCTTCCAGCAGCAGGTCTGATTCTTTGCTTAAGCCTTCCACCAGGACCTGTTCCACCTGGCCAACATGTCTCTGCAACGCTGCAAAGGAAATCTCCGCCTGCATTTCCATTATCCTGCATAATCGTTTTTCTTTTATCTCTTCAGGAATCTGGCCCGGAAATGAAGAGGCCTTGCACCCCTCTTCATTGGCGTAGGCAAACACTCCCAGATGTTCAAAAGGGTGTTTCTGCAAAAAATCAGCCATTTCTGCAATATCAGCTTCTGTTTCACCGGGAAATCCGACCATCATGGTGGTGCGCAGGGCAGCGCCAGGAATCGTGTTTCGAATGGTATCCATGAGTTGTATTATGTGGTTTTTGCTATACGGTCTGTTCATCAGTTGCAGAATATGGTCGCTTACATGCTGGAAAGGGATGTCCAGATAGGGAACGATTCGGGGAGATTCGGCCATCAGGAGCAGAAGTTTATTTGAGACACGGGCAGGGTGCAGGTACAACAGCCGTATCCAGGGGATAGCTGTTTCTGCAAGCAGCTGTAGCAGCAGGTCAATGAGATTTGCCTGTTTTGGGAGGTCGAGCCCATAGGCCAGGAGGTCCTGGGCTACGAGGGTGAGTTCCTTCACCCCCCCTGCATCGAGCCGGTGCGCCTCAGTCATCAGATCAGCTATGGGGCGGCTGCGCAGTTTTCCGCGAATGGATGGAATGAGGCAGTAGGAACAGCGGTTGATGCAGCCTTCTGTTATTTTCATATAGGCCCTGTGCGGTGGGGTCGAAACTTTTCGGGGCAGGGAGCTGTCCATCAGGAAAGGAGATTGTTCCAGGGAATGGGCTAATGGAATAGGAGTTTTTTGCCCGTGGAGCCGTTCGACTATATTATGAAAACCGTTTGTTCCTATGAATAAATCAACCTCTGGCAGCTCCCTTTCAAGCTCGCTACCGTAGCGCTGCACCAAGCACCCGGTAACAACGAGTTTTTTAGAGGGCTCTTGCAACTTGTAACGTGCAAGCGCCAGAATTTCATCTATGGCCTCCTTAACCGCCGACCCGATAAAGCCACAGGTGTTTACCAGCAGCAGGTCAGCATCCTCGGGCTTTTGGGTCACCATATAGCCGTCTTTTTCAAGCAGGCCCAGCATAACCTCCGAATCTACCAGGTTTTTGGAACAGCCGAGGCTTACCAGGTATAGTTTTTTGTTTGGTGCCATGAATTGTCCACAATTAAATTTTCTAAAACATTATTTGATAATCTATATATTTTCTCTAGCCCAAAAAGGAACACAAAAAGGGCACTCCAACTGTGCCGGCCCTTCGGGCTACCTTGCGTTTCTCTCTGTTGCCGGGACGGTAAAAAACTCGCCCGCATACAGCGGACTCAAACAGTTTTACCGTCTTGTTCCGGCAACAGCTGCGATACTCAGCGGTACAGAATGGGTTCACAACCCGAAAACTTTATTTTTTTGCCTTTTCACGCAGCCGAGCAGCGCAGCAAAGAGCGGAACAGCGACTCGGCGGAGTACCCCCGCGAGGGGGTGCGACTTTCCGATGTCGCCCGTTCTTTGCAAGCAGCACAGGGTAGTCCCGTTATGCGGGACCAAGTGATCGGCTGCACTTTCTTTTGGTTCGTTTTCTTTATGCAAGTAAAGAAAATGAACATAATAAAAACCATCCTTAATATTACAGGTGTCTATTTACATAAATTACAGTTAAGAGACTAAACCGGCGCAGAAATCTGCTAGAAAAAGAAGGATCTCGCGGCTTTTTTTCTTAAAAGCTTT